>JAQVBK010000041.1 GCA_028690365.1 Candidatus Cloacimonadota bacterium | reverse complement strand
GGGTGCAGTCCAGGGAGTAGCTTCCTGATCTTCTATGTGGGGTGAGCTGGATGTCCGAGAGGCTAAAAATGTTAAGATTTTCTTTAGTACTGACGAAAGATTGTCTATTACTTCTTCATTCTTAAATCTTATAATATAACAGCCTAAACCTCGTAAAATATCATCCCTTTCTTCGTCTCTTTCTATCTGGTTATTATGGATTTCTCCATCAACTTCTATAATTAATGATTTCTCAATACAAAAAAAATCCACGATAAATTTATCGATCACATGCTGACGTCTAAATTTATATCCAAGTTTTTTATTCTGTAATTCATTCCATAAAATTTTTTCGCATGGCGTAGGATTATTTCTCATTTCTTTTGCTTTTTCTTTAAGTTGTGGGTACAAATATTTGTTAGCTGAATTAAGAACCCTCGCAACAGATATTGATGCCTCTAAATCCCCTAAAGTGGACTTATAAGATTCTCCCCCTTTAGGGGGCTGGGGGGCTACCGGAAAATTAAAATCCACAAACCACTCTTTGAAAATGGCTTGTGCTATTGCTTCCAAAGTTTGGTTCATTTGCAGGTTAAGTTCTATTTTATCGTCAAGGGAAGAAAGGATTTGAGCGATTTCCTTTTGGGTGGGAACATCTGGAATATTCCATTCAGACTTTACTAATTGCCTCCAATCTGCCCGTGGCATATGTGTACCTGAGCTTCCTGAATTAGAAATATTCGTAAATTCTTCAGTTGCAACCAGATAAAACAGAAAATCTTTATCAACATTCTTTTTGTTTTTTATTACAAATATTTCAGTTGAGCAGACACCTTCAAATTTAGGGTTGTATACTTTTCTAAAATACGGACGCAATCTTCCGTACAGTATATCACCTTCATAAAATTTGAATTTGTTACTAACAACACTATCAGAGCTACCAATACCATTCAATCTTAAACTTTGTTGTTCAATATGCTCTAGTCCAATATAAGGTTGTTCAACTCCGTTAGAAGCAACTTGCTCTTTCCGTAGTTCAGCGATCTCCCCCAATTTATATTTTTTCCAATCGTTCATATAAAAATCCTATTAATCATGTTTATCAAGTAAAGCATGGTTCAGTCTGTTTTGCTTGGCTTGTATTTTAAATAGCTGATATACTCATTTTGTACATCCAATCCAATGAGTCTGCCGTTTCTGAGGTTTTCAATATCTTCATCAGTTAAGGTAAAAACATCCCCTCCATATCGTTTGCCAAATGGTGTGTCTTCATTTTCAATATCTATGGTGGTTTCTAAAATTATTTTTGATTCATCTATCATTTGTAGTCCTTTTGTATATTATTAAATTTATCATGCTGCCAATTTACAGGATTGTTGGTGATGTAATTGGAAATGTTTTCATACGATTGTTCATTGCGTATGATGTGTTCATAATAATTGCGGTGCCACAATTTACCCATCGTTTCGTTTTTGGATTTAAATATTTCCAAACATTCATTTGAAACTAATGATTTGTATGCGCCCACAATATCGGCAATTGTAGGGGCTGGGCTTGCCCCTGCCCTAATATCCATACCACCATTTTGGGCAACCGCAAGGGATGCCCCTACGATATCATTCAATACAATTATTCCGTGTATATGATTGGGCATTATTTGAAAAACATTCAATTCAAAATTCTGAAATCGTTTTGCTAATTTTTCCCATTGATTGTATGCAATTTTCCCATAATCGTTTAAAATCATTTCATTTTTAACAATATTCCCAAATCGACAAATATTATTGTCGCAACAAATGGTAATAAAATAGAAATTCGCCTGTGAATAATCGTATCCTTTCAGGCGTATTGACCTGCGTTTATGGATATCAGGATTATATGCCATAGCCGATTTTCGCCAAGTGTTGTTTTATAGACTCATCTACCGTATATATTTTCCAATCGCTCATTTTCTCAATTTTCCTCATAGTAATAGGAATAATCAATTCCTTTCATATACATTTCACGGCTGTGGATTTCGTCTGTCAGTGCATTTTGAATAAGGGTTTTTAGTTGTGTGCTATTCACCGGGCTTTGTACCATGGCGTTCATGTAATCGTTTTTGCTAATTTTGCTCCAATCGACACATTTTTTTAAGTGTTTCTTCAGCATTAAATCGAGCCAGATACGGGTGCTTCTGCCGTTGCCTTCCATAAACGGGTGGGCAATATTCATCTCCACATATTTAATAGCTATTTCTTGAAAAGTGGTTTCGGGCATTTGGTCAATTTGTTGTAGGGTCTGCTCAAGGTGCTGTGCCATGGCAAAGCGAAAACCGCCCTTGGATATGTTCTTTTGCCTTATTTGCCCGGCAAAATCATACAGTCCGCCAAATAAGTAGGCGTGTATTTGTTGCAGTCCGTTAGTAGTGCCTACCTCAATGCTGTCAATAAAGGAACTCTCAAAAAGGGCGTAAGCTTTTGTTTTGCTCTTACCATCAATGGTTTCATCACCATAGGTAAACCACTCGATAAAACGGTTGGCTTTTTTACTCGGGAACTCTTTACCCAAGGCAATGATTCCTTCATAATCGAGCAAGTCAGAAAATCGTCTTTTCCCATCAGGAGCAAGTAATTTCAACTGGGTAGTGGTACTAACCACTTGACTTTTTTCTTGTTTTAGTTTGGCTTTCAGGTATTTCCAATAGTTGCGGTTTTTGGTGTAATCGCTTTGGTTTCGCAGTACAGCCACAATATCCAATACAGAAAACCACCACTTGGCATTTTCTTCATCCCAAACGGCACGCACCTCACGGTCATCAAAAAAGCGTATAGATATTTTGCTGTTAGACTTCATAGCCGATTTTCGCCAAGTTCTGTTTTATTGCATCATCCAGTTCATTCGCCTTTTGCATTTGTTCTGAAAGCGTAACTGTAAGCTTTTGCATTTTTTCATCGAATGCTATTCCGTCTTGTTCCACTTCTTTAAAGTCTATATATCGCCCTGGAGTCAGGATATAGTTGTTTTTGCGGATGTCCTGAATGTTGGCAGATTTACAGAACCCTACCACATCTTTATAATCAGCAAATTGTTCCTTGCTTCTCCATTTGTGGTAAGTGTCAGAAATTTTGGCAATGTCTTTATCACTCAATTCTTTTTGTTTACGGCTAATCATTTTGCCTAATTCACGAGCATCAATAAACAAAATTTCATTGGCTCGATTTCTGTATTTGGTAGTCTCGGTTTTATTGCGTGCCAAGAACCAAAGGCAAGCGGGAATCTGCGTGTTATAAAACAACTGTGAAGGTAAAGAAACCATGCAATCAATCAAATCGGCTTCAATCATTGCTTTTCTGATGTCGCCTTCAGTGGAAATTTCAGAACTCATACTGCCGTTGGCCAGAACAATACCTGCTGTTCCATAAGGTGCAAGTTTGCTTACAAAATGCTGCAGCCAGGCATAGTTGGCATTTCCCGAAGGCGGAACGCCATATTTCCATTTATGGGTTTCGGCTTTGTTTATGTTGTAATCGCTAACATTGAAAGGCGGATTGGCAATGACATAATCCACTTTCAATTCAGTAAATTTATCATTCATCAGGGTATCGCCCAATTCGATATTGGCATCAATGCCTCTAATCGCCAAGTTCATTTTTGCCAACTTGTAAGTAGTCGGATTGCTCTCCTGTCCGAAAATGGAAATTTTACCTTTGCGGTGCTCATGCATTTCAATGAAGCGTTCACTTTGAACAAACATTCCGCCGCTACCACAACAGCCGTCATACACACGCTTTTCAGGTTCAGGTGCGAGCATATCAACCAATATTTTTACAATGCTTTGTGGTGTATAAAACTGTCCGCCTTTTTTCCCTTCCGCATCAGCAAACTGTCCCAAGAAATATTCAAATACAAAGCCCAAAACATCTTTGCCTTTGCCGTTTCCGCCTTTGCTCAACGTAATTGAGCCAATCAGGTCAATAAGTTCTCCAAGCCTTTGTTTGTCGAGAGCAGGGCGGGCATAATCCTTGGGTAATACACCTTTTAAGGAAGCATTGTCTCTTTCGATACTGTCCATTGCTTCGTCAATGTCTTTACCGATAGTTGGAAGCTTTGCCCGTCCTTGAAGCCATTTCCAGCGCGCCTGTGGTGGAACATAAAAAACTCGTTCCGCTGTGTATTCGTCCTTGTCTTCCGGGTCAGCTCCAGTTTCAAGTTTTGTAGTTTCCAGTTTTTGATACAAATCATCAAAGGCATCAGAGATATATTTCAAGAATATCAGACCCAATACCACATGCTTGTATTCAGCAGCATCCATATTGTTGCGAAGTTTGTCGGCTGCTTGCCAAAGGGTTTTTTCAAGCTCTAAATTTTCAGTCATTTATATCTCCAGTTTCTTTCAAGTGTATCAAACATATTCTTTTTCTTCTCTTCAACCCGCCACGGACGGCGGGCACTCTTGGGGCGGGGTTAAGAAATCTCTTTTCACTGTGTTGGCGCTCTGCCTTTCGCAGATCAAACGTATGTTTATAGTTTATTGAGCATTTTATTAATTCTGAGTTTCCAAATCATAAAGATTGCTTCTTTAATAATCTTTTTAGACATCTTGGATTGACCGCTTCTTCTGTCAGTAAAAACGATCGGAATTTCTTTTATCCGAAATCCCTTACACCAGCTTCTGTAGTGCATTTCAACCTGAAAGGAGTATCCATCTGACAGAATTCTGTTCAATTCTATACTTTCCAGAACCCGACGACGGAAACACTTAAAGCCGGCAGTGGGATCTTTAATCGGCATTCCTGTGATTATTCTTGCATATTTTGATGCCAAATAACTAAGAATCAACCTGCGTAAAGGCCAGTTTACAACATTTATACCAACCACATAACGTGATCCGATTACCAAGTCACAATCTTCTATCTCTTTCAACATTTTGGGAAGTATCTCCGGATCATGGGAGAAATCTGCATCCATTTCAAAAATATACTCATAATCTTTGGCAAGAGCATATTTAAATCCCATCACATAAGCTGATCCCAAACCCAATTTTGCCACCCGGCGAAGCAAATTAATGCGATTATTTTCCTCTTTTAATCTCATCACAATGTCAGCAGTTCCATCCGGAGAATTATCATCCACAATTAGTATCTCCAGTCGTTCATCCTGCTCTAACACAGCGGAAATGATCAGTTCAATATTCTCGGCTTCATTATAAGTTGGAATTATTACCAGACCTTTTTTAAGATTATCTGTCATCAAAATACCTGCCTAATGTTTTCTTTATCTCTGAACTTGATATCAGACTAACCGAAATTTCTATTTCTTGTCCAGATTGTTTATCATAAACTGTTGTTCGGGTACTTCTCTGAATTTTTTTGCCGGAGTACCTGCCCAGATCTCATTTGAATCAACATCTCGTGTAACAAGAGCTCCAGCTGCCGCCACACCATCGCTATTAATAGTCCTACCCGGTAACACTACTGTACCTACACCAAGTCTCCCACCATCTTTGATGATAATACCTTTGAAATGATTGAATCTTTCTTTATCTCTGCCCATAAAATTATCATTGCTGGTTAAAACGCCAGGTGCAATGAAGCAATATGAACCTATTTCAGAATATGCAGTCATATAACAATTTGTCTCGAATTTATTCCTGTCACCAATTGTAATAAAGTTTTCAATTGTAACATTCCGACCAACAATGTTGTATTCTCCGATGGTCACATTTTCTCTTATGGTAGCCAGATCGGCAATCAAGTTGAAGTCACCGATTGTGCACTGAACATAAATTGTAACATTTGCACCAATCTGGCAATTATTCCCGATTTTGGCAGGTTCATAGTTTTTCTGCACTTTGAAAATGCTGCGTGGGGAAGAGAGAGGCTTTTTACCAACTATAGAATTGTCATCGATCCGGACATTATTTCCAATAACCGAATCTTCATAAATAATAACATTATGACCGATATGGCAGCTCTCTCCAATTTTTACTCTATCCAAAACGATTACATTATATCCTATTTCGGTATCCTTACCGATAACTGCAGTTTCTGATATCATTCTGTTCATTTAGCCTCCTATGGTTTTAAAAAAATTATTTGTCTTTTTGAGTAAAGCTTTTTTTCTGTCATTTATTAATGTTTCGATGATTATTTTTCTCAACTAAGGAGTCAATATGTTAAAAACTTTTTTCCTGCAGAACAGAAGTTATCGCCGTTTCATTGAAGATGTAGATATCCCGATATCTGATTTGAAAGATATGATCGAATTTGTCCGTCTGTCTCCTGCAACAGCAAATTTGCAGCCCTTGCGATACATTATATCTAATGATCCTGAGACAAATGAAAAAATTTTCCCTGCACTCAACTGGGCAGGCTATTTGAGAGACTGGGATGGTCCGGTTATAGGAGAAAGACCTTCTGCCTATATCATAATTGTCAGTGAAAATCTTAATCCATCAATGTGCGATCACGGAATAGCTTTATTGGCAATATTGCTTGCCGCAACTGAAAAAAGATATGGTGGATGTGCTATTGCTTCCATCAAGAGAGACATTCTGAGAAAGAATCTGCAAATTGATGAAAAATATGAAATTCCCCTAGTTATTGCACTTGGAAAACCTGCTGAGGAAATTATTATTGAGAATATCAAATCCGGAGAAGACGTAAAATATTGGCGTGATGCAAATAACAAACATCATGTACCAAAAATAATCGTTGATGAACTGATAATTGAAACTCATCAAAAAAAGCAAAAGGCTGACTGAATATCTTCACCCAGTTGCCTTTAGCTTGTGATCTCTTCTCTGACTATAGATTGTTGAAATAATCAAACATCGCATCCATGCTTCTCTCGCAAAGAGCTGCATATTTTTCGTCATTGATTTCGGCAGTCTTTAACAGGTTTATTAACAATTCCCAGCCTGAAATTCCTTCAAGCCACACAAGAGATTTGTTTCTTATGTTTACAGTGATACCAAATATTGACTCTAGGTGTAGTTCCGGTGCTTCAGTGTTACCTGAAATTTCAAAAACTACATGTTCGTTGTTTATAAAGCAGTGTACAAATTCCGGTTCAGCAGAACTACGCACCCATTTAATTAATCCAGTTTTGGTCAGCTTCTCCAGTTCTATCACAAAATCGGTTTGGTTTTGAATCCAATCATTCATGACAGTTCCTTTCTCTAAGAAAATCAATTTCATCTGTTTTTTGAGTTTTACCTCTTCTACCGGGATATGAGGTCCAGTTAATTGCGATATTCAATTCAGTAATTATATCGATTGCTTCGATTTTTTTATCTTCACTAATTCTCATTGTGTTTGTCGAATGAGCATCTTCCACCAGGGTCACATCATATCCCCTTTCCAAGGCTGCATAGGCAGTTGCTCTAACACACCAGTTTGTTGCAGCACCGACCAGAACGAGATTTGTTGCATTCAAATTTCCAAGGATATTCTCTAGTTCAGTTTCTTCGAAACATGAATTAAAATGCTTTTCGATTTTGAACTCGTTATCTCTGACTTGTAATTCCGGTACTATTTTCCAGTTTTCGCTGTTAGCTATCAACCTTTCATCAGAGTGTTGTACCCAAATAACCGGGATATTGTCAGATCTTGCTTTATCAATTACTTTTTTGATATTCATTATTATCAGTTCTTTATTGTGTGCATAAGAAAGAACTCCAACCTGTGAATCAATAACCAACAATATTGATTGATTTCCCTTTCTAATACTAGCCATCTCATCTCCCTTCAGACTTTGTTTTCAAGAAACAAGGCTTAATTGTTATATTTATGCAACACCTTTTTTAAGGGATGCTTATTTGTCAAATCTTTTGAAGTAAGTTTAGAATTGTTTGAAGAAAAATGTTGATAACAATTGATACCGGTAGATTAATCAATGTCTTTTGCTTTGTCTGCTCCCTTCCATCTTTTGTGTACCCAGAACCATTGTTCAGGAAATCTGTAAATGTATTTTTCCTGAATATTGATTAGTTTCTTCGTAATTTCAATTATTCCCTCATCATTATTTGAAAATTCTTCTGGGAAAATAAGATTTTCGAAGTAAAAAGTATGTATTCCATCTTCATTTCTAACTGCAAAAGCAGGTAGAATTGGACTTCCGGTTCGCTGAGATATCTTTGCAATACCGGTATGAACAGAAGCAGGATGCCCCAGAAAATCCAGTTTTACACCATTCTTTCCGGCGTTCTGATCAGTTAGTATTGCAACTATCCCATTTTTTTTCAGAAGTTGCATTGTCTGTCTGAGTGAGTTTCGTAAGTAGATAAGTACTATTCCATATTTATTCCGGCTTCTGTTTGTATATTCATTAAAGTAACGGTTTCTTTGTTTTTTTATTATTACTCCAACAGGCGGATATTTAGTTGCTAAAAATTTCCCGGCTAATTCCCAATTACCAAAGTGTCCTGTAGCTAAAAGAACCCCCTTTGTCAATTTCAAAGCTTCTTCCAGAATTTCCAGCCTTTCGGTTCTGCATCTTTTTAAAAGCTTCTCGGAATCTCCCAAATAAGATTCTACTCCGGTCAGCGCCATCATCCGAAAAGTCTTTTTTAAGATTACATCAATTTCATCTTCAGATTTTTCGGGGAAAACCATTTTTATCTGATCATAAGCCAATCTTCCTCGTGTTATTTTGTTCTTTCTCAGCTTCACGGCTAAATATTCAAATGTCTTTTCAGTAACGTGATACGGCATCAATTTTATCATAGCGATTAGCAGCCTCAGCGCTGAGTACTCCAACAAATCTTTCCATCGGATATTTCTCATTCTTTTAAAATCCCTTCTAAATAGAAAAACTGCCCGGACAAGCCGGGCAGTTTGATGAAATCTTACTTCATCAGTACCATTTTTCTTATCAGAGTATTTGTACCGGTAGAATTTTGAACAGTAAATTTGTACAAGTACATACCGGATGATACTTTGTTATTTGCAGTATCAGTACCATTCCACGAAGCAGTATGAATTCCTGCATTCATTTTCATGGAAAGAATATTTTTAACTCTTTCACCTTTGATGTTGTAGACTACCAGATCAACTTTTGATTCTTCTTTCAAACCAAATTTGATAGTTGTAACCGGATTGAACGGGTTAGGATAATTCTGATAAACAGTATCAACCTGAGGAATAAACGAATTCAATGATTCCGAATTACCCAGAATGTAACTGAATTCATTGTTTTCATTGCTCACTACAATTGTATCTATTACTGTTTCAAATCCTTCTTTCTCCAGAGTCACAATGTATCTTTCTTTAAACACATCAAAGAAATTAACCGTTCCCGAACTTGGAGTAACAGTAAAGAATTCCATGTTATAGAGACCATCGTCTCCAACAATAGAGATGGATACTCCTTCATTATTATCAGCATTTTGCAGACTTACGTTAATAATCACATCAACAAATCTATCCATAGTTATCTGGTCTGTCATCGCGTCAGGAGAATCAGGACTGATACCGACTGTATAAACAGCATTAATCTTGTACTGATAAACGCCATCAGGCTGTAGTTTCAGATTATCTACATAGAAATTATCGGCAGTAGTAGCTACAGAAATCCAATCATCATTGTTGTACTTTCTATAAACCACATAACCCAATAAACCTCTTGTGCTTCTTAATTCCATGTCTTTGCTCATATCTCTGGTCATGTTGGAACGGTTTTCAGGATTATAGTAATCCCAGCTCATGTGAACGTTATAAACCGCATCAATAGCCCACACAAAATTCTGAGGAGCTAATGGAGTAAACAAATAAACCGGAACAATTCTAATCATTCCGTTGCCGGCTTTATCTGAAGCTTCGATTTTGATGAAGTATTTGCCATCATTAGTTCCATCATTTAGCAATGCGGTATCTAATGTCCATTCCAACTGAACTTTCTTTTCATTTGGATCAATTAGAGTAGCAGTTAGCACACCTTCAAGGGTTGCACCATCTGCGTCAGTAAGGATAATCTGAGAAAGATGAGCAATATTATAAATACCTGCTGTGTAATCTTCTACAATAGCCTTTACTGAAGTAATTCCATCATTAATCTCTGAGTTGTCTTCAACTGAATATTCTGTTTCAGTTTGTCCGACTACACTTACAGAAGTTACGAATGGTTTTACTGTATCATAAATCATAGTTAATGTCGTATCAAAAGCGCTAATTGCATTAGCTGCTCTTATTTGAACTGAATAAATACCATCATCTTCACCATTAGTGTGAAGCTCTCCATCCAGAGTGAATGAAATTGTATACTCATCTTCTGATTGAGTAATAGTTTGATCACCACCATGCGGATGCTGAGCCACATCTCCATTCGGATAAAGCAATCGAATGTAGCTGGCATTAGGGTTATTGATTAATCCAATTTCATCTCTGAATACTGCAGTAAATTCAGCAGGAGACAAACTATTCATGTAAGCTGGCAGAACTTCTGGAGTATAGGATATTAAATTTGGAGTTGCATCATGCACTATTGAGAAATCGTACTCTTCATTTAAAATATTTCCGGCTCTATCAGTAGCTTTCATCTTGATTTTGTAATTACCTTCCTGATCCAGAGGAGCACTTGACATATCCCAGATTACTTCATTGCCTTCTACTATTCTTGTACCGGGATAAACAAAGTTGTTTTCGTCTAGTACTGTTAAGCTGGTGAGGTTGTTTGCAAAAACTACTCCTGACGTTAAATCAGTATAGACTACAGATACTTCTGAAATAGGTTCTGTATGTATCGAACGTGAATCTCTCAGCAATTCTCTCAAACGAGGTATCTTCCTCAGTTCTCTTGATTTTTCAATTGATTCATTTCGATCAATTTCAACTCCATCAAAAGATAACTGGGAATACGCAGGTTTTACTCTGTCATATACGAATCTGAATGTCAATGGAACTTCTTGATTTAGAGCTGTCACAAGATTAGCAGTTATATGGTAGGATCCATCATCATCACCTAACTCAGAAAGTGGTTGATTAAGCTGAAGTTTAACCATGAATATTCCTTCTTCTTCTTCTGTTATCTCCATAACAGCTCCACTTGGTTGATTAGGAGTAGAAGGATCGCCAATCAGCATACCACTTGGATGTCTCATCTGAATATAAGTTCCGCTTTGATTCAATTCAACATTAACCTTTAAATAAACATTATCTAAGGTTTCACTCACATAACTATTATGTTCCGGATAGAATTCCAAGACTTCACCGCCAAAGTAATACATCTGGAAGTTAATTATTTCTTCCTTTTCATTCCCAACTTCGTCCTCTGTATTAATTTCAACATAATAATAGAAATCAAGGGTAGATAAAGGTTCATCCAGAGTATATCTGATTTTACTTTCTTCAGCATTTATTGTCAACTCACCTTCAAGCATATTATCACCTGAATCATAAATATGGATGGTGGATTGTTCAATAAGAACTCCCGTAAGAGCATCCGTAAGAGTTGCTTCGACATAGTTCACTGCAAGATAAACTATATCATCCTCATTCAGAATTACTGTCTCACCATTAGACAATCCCAGAACTACTGACTGCACTTCAGGCTCAGTAGAATCCAGAGTGAAGCTAATATCTTTATTCAAACTGTAACCATTTACATTTGTAGCTCTGACCTGCACAATATAAACGCCATCAACTTCAAATTCTTCTGTAAGTGACAGTTTAATTTCATATTGATTATCAGTACCTGGAGTAATGGTAAGAACTGTTCCTTCCGGATCATCATGCTGAATGACTAATCCATTCGGGGTATTAATCTTGATGAATGTCTCTTCGAAATTTGTATCTATCCCTTGTGAATCTGACACAATTACTGTTACCTCATTAGGGGTAAGCATCTGCATCTGAGCATTATCTTCCGGACTACTGGAAACAAATTGTGGAGCCAGCGGATTGGTTAAATCAAAATCGAACCTTTGGGTAACTGAGTTGTTGGCATAATCGACGATATTATATTTAACATAATAAGAACCATCATCTGAGCCATCATCTTCCATTACTTCATCCAGTATCCAACGGATTGTGTTGTTTTCAACTACTCTGGTTCCGGGAACTAACTCATTATTCTGACTATATAACCTGACATATGTATCCTGACTGTTAAAGTTTACTCCGGCAGTTACATCAGAGACATTTATTGAAACATTATCAAATGAATCATTTACCACAATATTCTGAGCAAGCAGCACAACCTGTGTATCCCCCAGATTCAGTGCCTGATCGGTAACAATCGGTTCTTGAGTATCATAAAGGAATGTCACTTCATCGCCAATAGTTGAACCAAAATTATCAAAGATATTGGAGACGACAGTGTAAACGCCATCGTCAATTCCTTCTGCCGATAATGGTGTTTCCAGTGTCAGAGTAACGTTATAAACACCTGCAGAAACTGACGTTATAGATAATTCTGCTCCATTACCGTTTGAATAGGTAAAATTTGGTCCGGCTACAAATATGTCAGATGCATTTTGATCAAGTCCAAAACCATTATTATCTCTGATCTGGACTACAACTCTGTTGTTTGCCAATGTGTTGATATTGGCATTGTCAGCCGGAGTATGACTGATAATTTCAGGTGTATCAGGAGTAAACTTGGTAAAGCTAATAGCATTACTATAGTAGTTTCCTGCTTTGTCACCTGTACGAAGTTGAATAATGTATGTTCCATCCTGAGAAAGAGGCTGTTCTAATTCCCATTTTACAGTTTGATTGTTATTATAAACTCTGTTTCCGGCAATTAGTGTCCCATTCTCATCCTGCAAGAAAATCTTCGAAATGTTTGGAGCAAAATCTACTCCCGAAACATCATTTCCCTGACTATAAATATCATCAAAGTCAACTTGAATAGAGTTGATTGTACTAGTAAAATAGAAACCTCTGTTTCTGTTTCCTCTTGATGAATTTCTACCTCTGTCATCAAGTTCAATCAGATTTGCGGTCTCGTTAATCTTCAGGTTTTTGTGATAAGGAAATCCTGTATCATATAGGAAAGAATAGGCAAGCTGAACTGTTTGTCCATCATTAGTAACTACATTTCCCTGCACCTGATATGTACCGTCATCTTCACCGTCCACAGTAAGAGGTTGGTTAAAGGTAAGACTAAGTTCATAATTTTCGCCATTCTGATTAATCGCAAAAGTTGCACCAGTGGCTTGACTTATTTCATTACCATCTGGATGAATAACTTTCAAGTAAGAAGACATTTCATCTAATCCTTCTCCAGGGAATCTGAATACTGTTGAAACAGAATTGATAGGTTGATTGATATTTGCGCTTCTTTCGGGATTATAGCTTACAAACTGACCAATGTTTGAACCCTTGGTAAAGTTCAGATCTTTACTTAAAATATTTCCAGACATATCGGTTATTGCAACATTTAACTCATACTGACCTAATGTCAGTGGAGCAGTTGGTACAAAAGCCATTACGTTTTGATTAGGATACTTAAGCAGGTTTCCGGTAACAATTGCTGAAGTTTCAATAGAATTCAAACTCATTTCAGTTTGTTCCCAGTCTATTGGAGAAGTTGCATCTGACAGACTAACACGCAGATAGCTAATCTCTCCATAAAGTACATCATTATCCATAAAAGGTTCATAATCGGAAACTTGTCCGGCAAATGTAGAAATCAGAACAGGTGCAAGAGAGTCATAAGTAAATTGAGAATTAAATTCTAAAACAGATCCCGTAATATTCATGAGACCTATTTGGATATTATATAATCCATCTTCGCTGCCATCATGAGGAAGCGGATAATCGAAAACTAAGCTTATCTGATAAATATCATCGTTGAGATGAGTAAATGTCTGTGTTGCCAGATTGGCATGTTTATAGAGAACTCCGTTTGGACTTATAACTCTGAGATAATTCACAGCAAAATTGTCCAGATTGAAGCCCATTTCATCTTCAACAGTTACAGTTACAGTATTAAAACCGGCTTGATTCACGTATGTATCTTCTGCCGGAGTAATACTAACTAAGGTTGAACCTGACTGATAGCTCAGAATAAATGGAATGTCAATGGTACCATCTCCACTATTATTGTTTGCATAGTCGCCGACTTTTACCTTAATTACATATTCGCCGGCGGTAGCAATATTGACATTGATTGGTTCATCGAGATCCAGTCTCAGATTGGCTTCCAATGGGAGTCCATAATTGTTTACATTTATTGCACTTGGAGTTTTGGTTATTGTTCCGGTGATTTCGTTACCATCAGGACCAACAAGATAAATATGTGTTAGATTGTATGCCAACTCAACACCGGCAGTGATGTCTGTTACTTCAACCTGGACGTATTCCAGATCTGAAGTTTGTACAATATTGTTGTACGCATTGATCTGATAATCATTAACCCGATAGTTAGAGACTACCGGCAACTGAGTATCATAAATAAACGGATGAACCAAATAGTAATGGTCTCCACCTGTAGTAAATATGTCCGCTCTTACTTCATAAAGATCATCATCAGTCCCATCATAGAGTAATTCATTATCCAAATCCATAACCAGATTCATGAATCCCTCATCATTGACAGCACCATAACCCGGTGAAGGCTGAGTATATATTTCTTCTCCAGAGTTGACATGAACTAATCTTACATCAGTTAAATCCAGATCTATACCTGAATTATTTATTTGGAACCCGGCAGATGAAAATGGCTGGCTTACAAACAAGTTATCATACAATACTGGCAGGGCATCCAACTGAGCATTTGGATAGAGATATGAGAATTCAAAATTCCTGACTGTATTTAAACTGTTCTCAATGACATCATTAATAGTTAAATTCAATTGATAATCGCCATTACTGCTTTGTTGATTATAGATAGGTTCTGTTAGAACAAAATCAAAGGTATTGTCATCAACAATAACCCAACTTCCCGTAAATACATCAGTATCGTTTGACAGGACAATATCTCCATCAACCGGAATTGCAATTCCTGCCCCATTATCTTCAATGATTATTCTTATTTTTGTGACATCTGTATGAACTGCTATCATATTATTTCCCAAATAAATCTGTTCATCATCTGAACTAATAAGATACAATCCTGAAAGAATAGGCGCTTGTGTGTCAAACCTGAACTGATATGTTAGTTCCTTGAAATAACCGTAAATATTTGTAGCTTTGGCTTTGACAGAGCATACTCCATCATCAGAGCCATCTGAATTCAGAGGATTTTCAAGAGTTAACGTGAAAACGTAACCAAACCTGGATGGACTTATCTGGAAATTGTGCAAATTGTCATAACTTGAATATTCTTCCCCATCAGCTTTAGTGAAGATAATTCCATTATTTTCCAGATCTTCCATGTTAATTCCCACTTCGTCTGAAATCTCAACCACAATTTGATTATTAACAATTTCGTTCACATTACTCTGCGACAAAGGTGATACGGGAATAATTACAGGGAAAACCGGATTGTAAATACTGAAATCATAAGTTACTGTTAGTCCGTTCCCTGCTAAATCTATGAAATTAAACTCCAGTTTGTAATCTCCGTCATCTGATCCGTCATTAAGAATCGGATTAGTAAGATTCCAGGTAATTACATTGCCCGTTACTGTTCTGCTTCCTGGCAGAATGTTGTCATCTTTTTTGATATAGATGTTAGTGAGGTTGGCATCGAAATTAATCCCGTTTTCATCATTCACCTCAACGGAAGCATAATTTATCGAATGACTAATTACGTCATTCTGCTGAACAACAGTTGTATCACCACTATTATTGCCGACAACTGGATCCTCATAGGTCGGATATACGGTATCATAAGTAAATTGATAAGTACCGTTAAGCTGTTGATTTATGTTATCGAAAATTGAATAATTGATTTGATATAAACCGTCGTTAGCTCCAAAATCTGATAAAGATTGGAATAGCTCAAGCGAAACTACGTATCTGTTGGAAAGAGTTCCTTCATTTATTGTCAGAAGTGCATTATTACCATCAGAGTACACTGTTCCCGTTGCTAAATCAGTTAAGCTGACTGAAGAAGCATCCAAATCAAGTCCGTAACCATTTCTGTCTTCTATCAGCAGTGAAACAGCATTATCAAGTAATGAAGCTACAACTCCATTTACTGAAGGATAAGAATTTACTAGAATAGGAGCACTGGTTTGAAGAAGAGTAAACGCATAATCGTACACAATTGAATTACCGGCTCTGTCTCCAGTGTACAGTTTGATCACATAATCACCCTGAACAGTCAAAGGGGTGTTCAGAGTCCATTTTACTCTGTTGTTACCGTCAAAAGTTCTGACTCCGTCGATAATGTTGTTTTCTGAATCCAGAACAAAAACCTTGGTAACTGTAGAAGAAAAATCTACTCCGGAATTTTCTGAGTTACGTACAACAACTGAGTCCAAGAATGCAGAACTAACACTGTTTATCGCTCCTGAATAATAATAACTATTTCCCACTTGAGTGAGTTCATTTGTATCATTGATTCTTAAGTTAGTGAAATATGGTAATCTGGTATCATATACGAAACTAAATTCTATTTCGAAAGGCTGACTTCCAACCGGAGTCACCATTGCTCTGGCATAATATCTGCCATCATCATTACCAAACTCAGACAATGGTTGTGACAAAGTAAGGAATAAAGCATATCCGCCTTCAATAGGAGATACCTGTAAGATTGCACCATTATTGTTACTGATGATATCTCCGTCTGGATGTTCGAGCGTAAGTGATGTTTCATTCAGGTTCAGATTTCCTGAGAATTCAAAACTGAAGGCAACAAAATCAATTGGTTCATTGATAAATGAATTGTGAGGTGGGTAAAATTCACTTTGCAGCGTATTAAGCAGGAAATCATAACGTTCTGTAACAGAGTTCTGCGCAAAATCTTCAGCAGTCACCTCAACATAGAAGTTTCTGTTGATTGCTCTCAAAGGATTGTTAAGTGTTATGCGAATACGATTATTTCCAATATAAGCGTGCGAGCCCTGAATCAATTCATCCTGAGCCGAATATATTGCAATGTGCGTATCGTTAGAATAGAAATTAACTGAATTGTTATCTGAAAGTTCAGCTTCTGCATAAACTATACCGTTGTTGACTTCATCCCCATCGTTCAGATAAGTAAAACTGTTGTTATCCAATCCGAGAAATACACTTTCAATGAGAGGATTCTGATCATCAAAGACAAAGTTTATAAAAGCATCAAAACTTCCGCCCAATGAATTTTGCAGATTATAACTGAGCACATATGCACCATTCAATGTTAACGGATCATTGAGGGTAAGTGAAAGCCGGTAATTGTTGCTTCCTAAGTTCTGAAGTAATCTAACTGCCCCATTTCCGTGTTCCAGAATATTTCCGTTAGGTGTTTCCAATTCAATATCATATACCGACATTGTTCCATCGACATTAGTGAAGTTTATGTAAATTTGATCCTGATTCAGTTCGTTTATCACAGAATTGAGCTGCGGATATGTTGCAGTAACCTGAGG
>JAQVBK010000040.1 GCA_028690365.1 Candidatus Cloacimonadota bacterium | reverse complement strand
TTATTTCTGAACATTCCAAATCATTGCCAATCTCATATCTGGGATCCATTCCTTCACCAAGTGTAACTGTTATATGGGGGTTTACTTTTTTAAAACCTTCCTGTTTGATGACACTACCACTTGCTTTAAAATTTGCTACTCCTGCATCAATCAGTAAATTAACTTGATTCAAGGATACCGGAAGCATTTGAGTTGCAACAAATCTCTGCCAAATTAACGTATAAAGCTTTAGTTGGTCTGATGATAAATTCCTTGATACTGATTCCGGTGTTCTGAAAGAATCAGTTGGTCTTATAGCCTCATGTGCATCCTGAGCACTTTTCTTATTGGAAAATTTTCTCACAGAAGTATTGAGATCATCTTTACCGAATCGGTCTTTTATTAATCTTCTAACTGACTCATTTGCTTCATCTGAAATTCTGGTTGAATCCGTACGCATGTATGAAATCATTCCTGTCATTGATCCATTTATATCAATTCCTTCATATAGTTGCTGAGCAACCATCATAGTCTTCTTTGTAGAGAATCCCAGAATTTTTGAAGCATCCTGTTGTAGAGTACTGGTAATATAAGGTGGATAAGGTTGAATAGATCTGCTTTTTTTCTCTATATCCTTAAGTAAGAATTTTTTATTCTTAAGATAATCCAGAATTTCATCAGCATTTTCTTTTGTGTTTAGATCAGGTTTGTCACCTTTCCAACCGGTTAGAATTGCTTTGAACTGGGATAACTCATCTTTCTTCAAAATTGCTTCTATAGTCCAGAATTCTTTTGTAATGAATTTTGAGATTTCCGATTCACGTTCGCAAATCAACCTCAAGGCTACTGATTGTACTCTTCCTGCACTAAGATTTTTTGCAATAACTTTCCAGAGAACCGGACTTACTTTATATCCAACTATTCTATCCAAAATTCTTCTTGCCTGTTGTGCGTCAACTTTGTTCATATCAATAGAACCAGGTTCTTTTAAAGCATTCTTTATAGATTTTTCAGTAATCTCATTGAAAATTATTCTGCCAACAATTTTACCTTTTAATTCTTTTTTTAGTAAATGTGAAAGATGCCAGGCAATAGCTTCTCCTTCACGGTCATGGTCAGATGCAAGATAAATTGAATCTGCTGAAGCAGCGTTATCCTTCAATTCCTTGATAATTTTGTTTTTTGATTTATCTGTAATATATATAGGCTTGAAATTATCGTTCAGATCGACTCCAAGCTCTTTCGCAGGTAAATCTCTGATGTGTCCCATTGATGCTCTTATAACATAATCATCGTTGAGAAATTTAGTTATCGTCTTTGCTTTGGTGGGTGATTCAACTATAATAAATTTTTTTGACATCTTTTCCCTCAGTTATCTGTGAAATTTGTTTGTAAACAATTTATCTTCAATTATTTCAAGAATCTCTCTAAGATGTATATTAGAATGTTTTGAAATAGTAATTTTATCAATTAAGCCTATAAGAGAATCCCTATCAATCTTCCTTCTGGCAAAAAATTCTACATGTACGCATAAATTAATAATCTCTTCATAAAAGTCCGCAGTGATTGATCCATTCTGCAAAAGTTGAAGTAGAAATCCATAAGCATTCTTAGTAAATATTCTCTTCTCGTCTTCACTTATACTGCGACGATAAATACTTTTATTATCAAATATATAATCATCGGAATCATTAGAAATCTGAGTTGGAATACTCAAGTTTTCATTATTATCGATTTCTTTTACATCTACATTATCATTAAACACTTTCTACCTCTTTTGTGTGTTTATTCAGTTTATTGGATAGATTAACAGATTAAATGAATTTTTGTTTTTTAAAACTTTTTATTTTCACTATTGTCTCAAAGTTGATACCTATGATAATTACTAGGAAACCAATTATCTGTATAAAAAAGAGCCTTTCACCCAAAATAAAAAAAGCTAGAACAGATGCTATGAAAGGTTTTAGATAAAAAAACATGGAACCTGTTGCAACTGGAATATTTTTTAATCCTTCAAAATACAAAAGATAAGCAAATCCGGTCACAAAAATTCCAAGATACAGCAAAATTATTGAACTGGAAAACTGAATCTCAGAAGGAAAACTATTTTTCATAAATAGAGAAGAAAAAAACAACAATATCAATGACCCGGCTATAAATGAAATAGAATTGAATACAAAAATCGGGTAGTTTTTCAAATATAGTTTTGTGACTACGGTATAGAGAGCAAAAGTTACTGCAGCTGAAATTGCAAAGATAATACCGAGTAACATATTCTTATCTTCTGTTAAGAGTCCTTTTTCTCCAAACACGACAAAAAACATACCGAGAAAACCAATTACTAACCCTAAAGTTCTCCAGAGAGAAACCCTCTCTTTTAGAATTATTACTCCAAATAATGCCACGAACAGAGGATTAGAACTGACAATTAGAGCAGTTAGCGCTGCTTTTCCAAAATGTACAGATAATTGTAAAAAAACCATACTGAGAGTTACGTTGAGAAATCCCGGCAAAATAAATCGGTGAATCTCGTTTAAGTGAATACGAAAAGGATTTTTCTTGTACTGTTGAATCGCCAACGGAAGAATTATCAAGCCACCTATAAAGAATCTAACGTAAGTAATAAAATAAGCGGAAAACTCACCACCGATGAGTTTTCCTGCTACTTCATAAGTTGAAAAAAAGACAATTGTAATGAAACAGAACAGATAGCTTTTCAGAGTTAGATTCATTTGATAATTTGCGACTCAGGTTCAGATTCAGAAACTGTCAGTTTTTATTTTTCTACCACTTTGGCGGAAATGATAATTGCTTCATCTACCGGCCAGTCTCGCATACCGGTTCTCTTATCAATTCCTGTTTTTAAATAGCGAATTTTATCAACAGTCTCCATTCCCTCAATAACTTTGCCAAAAACGGCGTATCCGTAACCAGCCAGAGTTTTTGAAGTAAAATTTAAGCTGGGATTATCTTTTACATTGATAAAGAACTGACAGGTAGCTGAGTTTACTATTGATGTTCTTGCCATGGCTATAGTACCCCTGTCATTTTTTATCCCATTGTCAGCTTCGTTTTTAATTGCCGGATAAGTTGCTTTTTTTTGATTCCCTTCCTGATCAAAACCACCGCCCTGTATCATAAAGTTCGAGATTACTCTGTGAAAAACAAGACCATCAAAAAAACCATCATTTACATACTTTAAAAAGTTTTCAACTGTAACCGGTGCGGATTCCTGAAACAATTCCAGTTTTATCACTCCGTGGTTAGTTTTCATTTCAACGATAGGATTTTTAGCTTCCAAAAGCATCATGCCTCCTGTTACCAAAATTAACGTAATCATTAAAAAAATTCTACTCATTTTCTCACTCCTTTATTGATGTATAATTTGTCTCAACAGTCTTATTCCAAGCTGTTTCGAAATTTTTTTTCCCATAATATATGTCGTGAGTCAGTTCTACCAACCCTGCTTTGTCAATGATGTATTTCACTTTGACAGGCCAAGATTTATAATGATTAAAAGTGCCTTTTCGACCACTGATGAGGTCAACAAATTCAAGGCAGAAAGATTTATCAAGTAAAATATCTTTACCTTCATCTTCGATCTTTTTATCGATGTATTCTCTTGCTTTTCTAAAAGACTCAATTTTATAATCATAACTAAGCCAAACAGTAGTAAAGTCTAGCAAATTTCTCCGATAAGCTTTTATTCTTTCCCTTGGATTATATTTAAAATAGGCAAGATTATTTGAAGTTCCGCTATATGGTTCCGGACGATAATCTTTTTTTCTACTTTTCGGCCACTGGCGCCATTCAAGATTCTCCGGTTTTTCGGATTTTATCAGAAGACTGTCAAAAATAATTTCACTTGTATTTTTTTTCCTTGGTAAAAAAAGAGCAGGAAGTTGAGTATCTGATTTATTTGCCCCTAAGCTAAGCACATTTCCCGTTATTTGAGCGACATAACCTTTTCCGTAGCCTGATTCCAGCCCTGCAATCGCCATTAAAACTGCCGGTGGAGTATTATGTTCCATTCCTACCTGAATTGCCAGAGGAGCTATCTCGAAGAAAAATCTTTTAACATGCTTGTGTTTTCTAAGACTAAAATCTTTTGCAGATGATCCACCGCAAATGAAAAAGGCAAGCGTAAGAACAGGAACTATTCTTCTTGCATGTTTTTTTATTCTCGAATGAATGTATGATTTTCTTTGCATGGTTAAATTATTTTTTGAATAAATGCAATGTATGTTTCGAAAATTGCATTTCCTGATAGCACATAGATATAGTTCCCCAGAATAAGATAAGGACCGAAAGGAATTTCATTTATTTTTGGTTTACTTAATAATAACCTTTGAAAAGCAACTGTTATTATAGCAATGAGTGAAGCAGCAAAAATTGTAAAGAAAAGCCCAACAACACCACTGAAAGCACCTATTGCCGTTATGAGTTTGATATCTCCCCCACCCATTCCTTCAATATTGCGAATCTTTGCATAATAAAAAGCTATCAAAAAGAAAAAGACGAATCCAATAAGAGCTGCAATGATTGAATTTATCCAATGGATATCATTACCAGGAATAAAATTCAGGATCAATCCGATTATTATCAAAGGAATTGAAAGACTATCCGGAATTATTTTATGTTCCAAATCAATAAAATAAATTATCAATCCAAAAGAAAAGAAAATGATATATTTGAAAAAAAGAACGGAAATTTCATAGTCCGCCCATAAAAGAATTGAGAGAAACATTGAAGCAGTAAGAAATTCTATAATTGGGTATTTCAAAGATATTTTTGTTTTGCAAAAATGACATCTCCCCTTTAGAAACAAATAACTCAGAAGTGGAATGTTATGATAAGCTTTTAAAGGATTTTTACAAATCGGACAGTGTGATGCCGGAAAGGCAATTGATTGTTTTAGAGGTAATCTATAAATACACACATTAAAAAAACTGCCAAAAATCAAACCAAAGACAGTTGTCAGAATTATTTTAAATATGACAATTTCCAAAAGCTGACCGCTAGTCCCAAATTGAGTTTCTAAACTGATTGATCGGAACTGAAGTTCTATATTCAACTCTGATCATTGTATTCTCAGAAGGTTTGAAAGTTAAAGAGAAATCCGGTAAAACCCTGGTTTGGTTATCATTATTGCTATCAAAATTAAATTTAGAATTGTAGTTTGCAGTTCCATAATTAACAAAATTCAAATCTACCTTTAAATCAAGTTTGGAAGAGAGTCTGTAATTAAGATGATTAGTATATGAGGACTGATAAAATGCAGTTCCGCGATAAAAGCTAGAAGCTGTAGAAAGCGAATGGGACATACTGAAGTTGGATGGATTAATAAGCGACGGTAACTGGAAATGAGTATTGAAGTAGTCATTATTATCAATTGCGTGAGCACTTATAAACAACAATAGTGTTATTACCATTGTAATCGTTGTCTTCATATTTCCTCCATTTATACTTACAAAAAGATAAATTTTCTGATTCCGATATCGTGTCAATATTTTATTCATACCTTGATAAAGTAACAGCCAAGATGACTAATCTAATGAAACTACACAAACATAATCCTTCATTCTCTGGACAGGAAGGTTACTTTACGTATATACATCAAGTTATCAATTCTTCATCGACTTAAACAAGCTTCAATTCAAACATCCTTACTTTTTATTTGACGTAACAATGTCTCTGATAATTTTACGTTCACAAGGAGGAATGATGAGAAACAAGAACATCGATTTGTACTTTTTTTCCGGAACCGGTAATACTTACCAGGTTGCAAAAAAAATGCAGGAAGTATTTATAAAAAATAAATGCACTGTTAATTTATTTAGAATGGAGAAAATTCAGCCAGCTTCTATAAACACTGATAATACAATTGGTTTTGCCTTCCCCGTAGCTTTTCAATCCACCTATCCGTTTATCTGGAAATTTTTCTCAGAACTTCCGACAGTAAATGGAACAGAGGTTTTTGTTGTAGATACTATGGGAATAATGTCTGGAGGAGTTATTGGTCCTTTAAAATCTTTGTTAAAGAGAAAGGGTTATTATTGTATTGGTGCAAAAGAAATCGTTATGCCTTCAAACTTTAGAAAAAGTCAGAAATCTGAAAAAAAAATAAAAGAGATTTCGGCAAAAGGAATTTTTGACGCTCAGATTTTTGCCCATGATTTAGTCTACAATCAGACCAAATGGATACGTATACCATTCCTATCGGATGTTGTTAAATCGGTTTCTTCGTCAGGATTTGTTTGGAATTCACTAAAGAAACATATCTCCCCTAAACTGGATGAGGTAAAATGTATTAAGTGTGGCTTGTGTTACAGATTATGTCCGGTAGATAACATAAATATGCATGAATTCCCTGATTTTGGTGACAATTGTCAGTATTGTCAGCGATGTTTTGCATACTGTCCAACCGGTGCTATATATTTTAAGGGCATAAAACTTGAGAAATATAAAAATGCCGAAGTGAATGAAGTTTTATTGGAAAAGAAAAGTTAAAACACCAAAGTAACTTTGAGAAGGAGCAGTAATGAAGATTGTCTGGAGTATCTGTGCACTTATGATAGTACTTTTGATAGGAGCAGAAATGAATGAAATTTACAGTGAAACTGAACCTGTTCAAGACAAATTAATTAAGACAGGCTACAAACAACCATCAGGGAGAATTTTGGATATTTTTAATTCTCCTACACTCCCCTACATGAGTTTTCGACATTTCAGCCCTCTTGCACTTGAGATAACTCAGAAATCACATCAATCTCTTGAGCAACTTGCTGAACCGACTTTGAATCTGGGCGGTTTAAAAATTTCACCAAGAATAAATGCTAATCTTACAGATTATCCAGCTAAGGAAATCAATGTTGTAGACGTTCTAAGAAAAAGTAAAATTGCTGTTGATTTCAATGAAGATATAAAGATACGGTCATTAAAAACTTCACATGACAATAAAAAAACAGCGTTTTCTTTTGAATCTGATGATGGTATTTATCTGGGTATTATAGATATGTTGACAGGAAAAGTAAAGAAATTTGATAATTTCCGTCTGAATGAAGCTTTTGACAATGATTCTTTCTATTGGATGAATGATGGTCGTCACATTACTGCACTTGTTATTCCGCAAAAAAGGACTGAAGCACCACAGAAAAATCAGATTCCGGATTCTCCATTAATGGAAGAATCAGTAGGCGTTGTGAGCCAGTTAAGAACTTATCAGAACTTACTGAGCAATAAACATGAAGAATTGTTGTTTGAACACTACACAACTTCAATAATAACAGTGATAGATACCAGGAATGGTAATATGAAAAAAATATCCCAACCGGGCATATATAATAGTATTGCTTATTCTCCTGATTACAATTATCTACTCGTTTCAGAAATTTCTAAACCTTTCTCATATTCTGTACCTTATTATTATTTTCCCAAAGTATTCAAGATAATTGATAAAAGGGGTAATTTGGTTAAAGAATTCTACAAAAGACCCCTACAGGACAACATCCCTATCGGCGGTACATATACAGGTCCCCGCTACATGCATTGGAATCCGCAAAAGAATGCTGAATTAGTATATGTAGAAGCTTTGGATAATGGTGATCCAAAGAATATTGTACCTTTCCGTGACAAATTTATGATTATTAACAGCCCTTTTAATGAAGAAGCTCAAGAGCTTTTCAAAACCGAACACCGTTTTTCTTCTGTATATTTCTCTGAGATTTCCGGCGAAATGATTTTCTATGAATACGATCGTGATAAACTTTGGTATAAAGGTTGGTTATTTAACAGAAATAATAACCAAAAAGAATTATTTGAAGATATCAGTGCAAAAGATGCTTACAATAAGCGAGGTCAACTCTTACACAGAACCATGGATAATGGTCATTCTTTGTTTGTTAGAAACGGTGATCTTATTTATTACATCAATAACAGCGGAGCCTCTCCGGAAGGAAGTTTTCCTTATTTTGCTTCATACAATACAAAGACTTCTGAGCAGATAAAATTATTCCAATCCAGAAATGAACACTATGAAGCTATATCAGCAGTGCCGGATGATTTCAAACATCTCATTATCAGAAGTGAAACACCATATTCTCCAAGAAATTATCAGATGATTAATCTGCAAACTCAGGAGAGAACACCTCTGTCAAATTATCAAAATCCTCATCCAGAAATAAGTTCATTAAAAAAAGAACTCATCAAATATTCCAGGAATGATGGAGTAGAATTGTCGGGTACTCTTTATTTGCCCGCAGAATATAAGGAAGGAACACGACTTCCTCTAATTATAAATGCTTATCCCGAAGAATATGCGGACGCCGGTACTGCCGGTCAGGTAAAATCATCACCATATCGTTTCATCAGCTTCTGGGGTCACACTGCAAAATATCTGGTATTTGAAGATTATGCAGTGCTGGAAGGTGCATCAATTCCTATTGTAGGAGATCCTGAGACAGTCAATGAGACGTTTATTGAACAACTCCTTAAAAGTGTTGAATCTGCAATTGATTATCTTGATTCCAGAGGAATAATTGACAGAGATAAAGTAGGAATAATTGGTCACAGTTACGGAGCATTTATGGTGGCTAATGTACTTGCTCACAGTGAACTTTGCAAAACCGGCATCGCAAAGAGCGGAGCATACAACAGAACGCTCACCCCTTTTGGATTTCAGAAAGAAAGAAGAACTCTTTGGGAAGCTAAGGAATTTTACATAGATATTTCTCCGTTCATGTTTGCAGACAAAATCAATGAGCCTATTCTTTTAATCCATGGTCAGAATGATTCTAATTCGGGTACCTACACAATTCAATCAGAAAGAATGTATCAGGCAATTAAAGGAAATGGTGGAACTTCTCGTCTGGTAATCCTGCCTTTAGAAGATCACAATTACAGAGCTAAAGAATCAAATCTGCATGTTTTGAGTGAAATGATAGAATGGTTTAATAAGTATCTTAAAGGAAACTAATTGGGGAGAAATATTTAATAACTATTCTTTCTGCTGTAAAATTGATTACTTCTTTTGAGTATAACTTTTCTATTCATCTTCTGAAGACTTTTCAATTTCTTCTTTTATATCATTAGTATTTTCTATACTCAGTCCAAGAAATGAAAGTTCAAAATCTTTTAAAAGTTCAACTGTTTCTTGTATCTGATCATTTTTTGCCATCAGAACAGCGGGCTCAACTAGCGGACGCAGAGAAATGAAGTTCTCACCTTTGAAAAAGTACACGATCTCATTGTTATCCAACAGGCTTTTTAGTAATGCTATATCTCCCTGATTATAAGTACGCAAAATCTCAGCAAACTCTACAAAATCATTTCTATCTGAGATATCTTTATCATTCCAATCCATTTTGTCCTCTCTTTTTACTGTCAAATGAATTACTTCCTTTGGTCAATGTATGGTTAAGTTAATTTATTATTTTGTTTTGAACAAAAGGTATGCAAGTTTTCTGTCAAGACTTATATCTGAGTAAGAGAATATTAAATATTGTGTGTGATCAATTCTCATTTCTTGACTGTTTTCCCGATTATTTTTTTTATGAATCTATTACTTTTAAAGGAGTTTTGTATGATACTATTTGTTTTTGTGTTTGTAATAATTGTTGGATTTGTAGCTTATGTCATCAATATTTATAATGGATTGATCATAAGAAGAAACAGATTTAGAAATTCGTATTCTCAGATAGACGTTCAATTAAAACGACGTTACGATCTCATTCCTAATCTTGTAGAAACAGCCAAAAGCTATTTAAAACATGAAAAAGAAACTCTGGAAGCTGTAATCAATGCCAGGAATCAAGCTTCAAAGTTAAACCAACAGATGAGTAGTCAACCGGATAATATGGACAATCTCCAACAGTTACTTGGGGCAGAAACTGTTTTGAGTGGGGCAATGACAAAGTTTTTTGCTCTCATGGAACAATATCCTGATCTGAAAGCTGATCAAACCATAGCTTCGCTGTCAGAGGAACTTACTTCTACTGAGAACAGAGTTGCTTTTGCCAGACAAGCCTACAATGACTGCATAATGGATTATAATAATTTCAGGGAAAGCTTCCCAAACAGCATAGTTGCCGAAAATTATGGCTTCAAAGAAGGACTTCTTTTTCAAGTAGAAAACCCAGTTGAAAAGAAAGCTGTTAAAGTTTCAATGTAAGCAAGAAATTTGAATCAACTGATATTTTGACATAAAATGAATTTTTTTGAGTATCACAAACAATCAAACAGAAAGGTTTTTGCTCTTTCCGTTTTACTCTTTTTTAACATCCTTGTAATTGTATTTCTGGTATATTGCACAACATATGTTGCATTATTCTTTTCTGGCTACATGTATAATATTTACAACACTTTCTTTCATCCAAAACTATTTCTGGTGGTTTCAATTTCAACTTTTTCAATAATTCTTCTGGCATCATTCCTTAAATCATTATCACTAAGAGATGGTGCACCAAGTGTAGCTGCTGATCTGAATGGTGTTTTGATTCCTCCCACAACTACTAATTTGAAAGAGAGAAGAGCTCTTAATGTTGTTGAAGAGATATCTATTGCTGCCGGAATACCTGTTCCAAGAGTTTATATTCTGGAAGAAACAGGTATTAATGCTTTTGTTGCCGGACATAAACCCTCAAATACGGCAATATTTTTTACCAAAGGAGCAATAAATAATCTGACCAGAAGTGAATTACAAGGCATAACAGCTCATGAATTCGGTCATATCAGTAACGGAGACATGAGATTAAATATGATTTTAGTCAGTATGCTGCATGGATTACTTGCAATATATTTATTGGGTAAAAATGGTTTTATAATGCAATCTATCAGTTTTCGCGTGGGAAGATGGTCAAAAAAAGATAGGCAAGTCGGAATTCCCGGTTTCCTCTTTATGAGTCTGCTTCTGATAATCGTTGGTTATATAGGAGTTTTATTGGGCAGAATACTGAAAAGTGCAATTAGCAGAGAACGGGAATTTCTTGCTGATTCATTTGCAGTCAGATTTACCCGAGATAAAGAAGCCGTCATCAATGCTCTGAAAAAGGTTGGCGGATTAATAACAAAAGGTACTATATTGCATCCTTCCGGTGAAGAGTACAATCATTTCTTTTTCACTGATGGAATTGGTGAAATAATGTTTGGCCGATACTTATCGACTCATCCCAGTCTGAATAAAAGGATCAAAAGACTCGATCCCAATGACGACTGCTCTTTTGTGGAGTATTATAGATATTCTGATGATCTTGACGGTCAATATCTTAGTTTTAATAATGAAATAGTTGCTAATCAAAAATATATTGAAAGCAGAAAAAAATCTGAAGTAAGCTACTCTCACCTTGCTTTTGCTGAATTTTATATGGAAAAAATACCGGAAGACTTGAAAAAAATGTCAGGAAATTCGTTTGATGCAAGGATTATAATTTTCGATTTTTTACTTAGTAATGATCCAGTTACTTTCCAGAAACAGATGTCTATTCTGAAGCAGAATCTTGATTATTTCACTTACGAAGCTCTTGTTAAGCTTAAAAAATCTTACCCATTGATTGATTCTGAATTAAAAATACCTCTCGTTGAATTGTCAATCTCATCACTTTATCAACTAAGCGAGTATCAATACGATTTCTTCCGTGATGTAGTGAAATCAATGATTAGTTTTGACCACAAAATCGACACTTTCGAATTTCTTATCATGTCTATTGTTTTGAGGAGATGCGATGAGGTTATTTCTAAAAAGCAACAAAGAAGCAAAACTTGTAATTCTCTTAGTCAAATGCAACAGCAAATTAGTATTTTGTTCACTGCACTCGCTCAATCCGGTAGTGATGATATCTCTTTAGCAAAATCAGCTTTCATTAAATGTGCAGAAAGATATTTTAGTCTATTGAGCATAGAATTTATCGACGTTATTAATTATCATTTGCTTGATAGAACCTTAACCGATTTGAGTACATTATCCGAAAAGATGAAAACTAAGGTTATGGAAGCAGCAGAATACTTGATACTGTCAGACAATAAAACAACAGTAGATGAAATTCAGCTTTTCCGCATACTGGGAGACTATTTCGATATGATAGTTCCACCGATGAAAATAAGCACTAACCAATAAATAACTGGAGAGATGATGTCTAAGAATGAATTTAAAGTAGTCGGAACTTATCCGCATAACAACGGGAGAATAGAAGGGACAATAAAGGGACACACCCTAATCGGACGTTGGTATGACACTGATGAAAACGGCATTATTAGATTTGAATTCAGTGATGATTTTCTGAGTTTCAAAGGTAAATGGAGTCAGGGCAATACAGAACCGAACTTAGAATGGAACGGAACAAAATACGACGAGAATAATACTTTTGAAGGAGTATACTCTACAGAATGGGGTGATTTAACAATTTCAGCTGATAATAATGCTGAAGAAAATGAAGATAACAAGAGCCAAGATTTAGATTTTTCTGAACATGACCTTGTTGTAGCTCAAAAACTTCAAAATATCTACAAACTATGGTCAGGTAAGCAAAAAGTTGAAGAAACAGAATATCTCTGGCCCAATAAGAGAACTGAGATAAAAGAATCTCAACTTATTTTAGACAGTATTAACAGGAAGGAAATTGAAAACAAATTATTGATAGCACATTTTGATGAAATTTCTGAACAGGTTAAAAAAGCTGAGAAGATTATACCTAATTTCCCCAAAATTATTATTAAATCAGTCTTAACAAGTATCTTCTTTTTCTTTAGTGTGATGTTTTTATTTCATCTCCAGGATTACTCAACTGCCAAAGTCAGCTATAATGTAGAAGATTGGATTATTGCCGAAAAGTGTTATCTTCAACATGACTTGCTTCTGGATTCCAAAGAAAAAACTGAATCTTCCAATACAGTTCTGCTGCCTGGTGATAAAGTCAGACCAATTAGTAAATCTAGGTTCAGTGGATATATGTACCACAAATATTGGATTCAGGTAGAAACAAAGAATGGTGAAATTGGATTTATTTATTTTACTGACGTAAAAGGAGGAAGAAAATGGGTTACAAGACAAAAAGAACCCTTTTTCAGCAGTATCGATGATAAAAATCCTTCAGATTCTCTGAAAGCAGGAGAAAATGTTACAATGCTGGATTATTTCATTGAAGGCAACGATTCACGTCAGAGAGGGTATGGACAAATCACTATTGCTTCTAATTTTTCCAGAGTCAGAACAGCAGGTGGGAAAATAGGATATATTTATTACAGTACTTGCGATTATCCGGTTATAAGATATCTTCCCCTTATCCAGCGTCATTTCTATTTTCCAACCAGCAAGAACCGCTTTTCAAAAGAAGTTATTGGAAAAAACCTGCAATTAGTAGAAGGACGTTACGGTCCGGTTACTTCTCTGTTAAAAAACGACGGAGTAATGAAAGCTTATCTGAGACATGTTCAATACTATGAAGATAATCAGAAAAAAAGAGGAGTTTTTTTGTTACTAGACGACCAGCGTAGAGTAACTGAGATATCGACAGATAAAAATATTAAATCAGCTTTTGTAGATAAATTACCACTAGCAAAATTAATAATGGATATCGAACCTTTCCGAATTATCAGATCTTCTTTTTATGCTGAATATAGTGACTCTGAGAGCAAGTTTGAAAACTGGTTTTACGATTTTTCAGGGAAGAATATTTTCGCAAAAATTTTAGTTTGGGGAATTTACTCAATTCTCATCTTACTGGTAGTTCTATTATTTTTCTCATTACCACGTTTACTTATTTCTCCAGTTCTGACTTTAGTGGAAAACGCTCCTTTCTTAAACAATGGTATTGTAATGTTCATTAACACAATCTTAATTACATTCTCTTTTTATGTTTTCATGTTGTGGTTGGTAATAGCTTCGCTTGACATCTCAATTCTAGGGCTTATTCCTTCAACAATACTTTCTGAATTCCTCGGTAATATCTCCAGGACTTTCTTCTTTGTTCTTATTCCTGTTTTATTCGTGTATATTTACCATTTGAGACGATTTTACAAGGGAATCAATTACAACCGTTGCGATAAATGTCACACAATGAACATTGCAGCAGATGAAGGTTCATCTTACCTGGGACAATCAAAGAATGTTGTCTGGGGTACTTATGATAAACTGGTAGGTCGCTCAGAGTCAAGCACTCATGTAACTCTTTACTATGAAAGAAGATTGAAAAAAACTACAGAGTTAACAGATTACTTCAAAGACCATAGGGCTTGTATCAGGTGCGGAAACCGTTGGGATGTCAGCCGTTCAGTTTTCAAGGGCAGTAAGACAGTTAAATACTAACTCTATCAGATAGTTAATAACGCTTTATTCTTTCATTTTCAGATGACTTGAGTAAAGCGTTTTTTCCCTGATTATTACTCAATATTTCGTCCATAGAATGTTTCTCTAGACTTTATCGTTAAATTGAACAGAAATTCTAGATTTTTAGTTAAAGATATCTATTGAAAATCTCTGAGAGATTCATCAATTCCTTTTCTGATGTCAAACCAGAAATTAAGTCCGGCTTCTTGTTTGTCACTCTCAAACTGTTGAATCCAGTAATTCAATGCATCATCGTCACAATTATCAATCTCCTTTTTCCTTTTAAGAAAAGCATAAACAAAGTCAATATCTCTTTCTGATTCCCAGAAAACCGAAGCATTTCTGGAATTTATCCGGCTAGCTGTAACTGATATGGCTGAGAGATATTTTTCTTTGGAGTCATAGATTGACTCCATAATCTCAGGGAGCATTTCTTCAGCCCAGGCTCTGTGAAAACGACAAACGCCTAGATTATCTAAAATCAATTCTTTCTTAAATCTCTCAGCACAAAGTCTCCCCAATTCACGGGGTGCAATAAAATCATTTCCATAGTGCATGTAGTATTTGCCCATTATTGACATTGGAGCTAATACACCGGGAGTCCAATATTGGTTAGGTACTATCCAGCCTTTTCTCCCGAATGCTACATGTACGAACCGATCTATTATTTTCACATTTTTCTCTTTGTGTATACGGCGTGCCCACTTTCTTACTCCCTGACTCAGATCAATGATTCCCCTTTTCTGCAGGATAGAATCAACTAATTCAATTGCTAGTTCAGCGTTATGCATGGAATCATTAATTTCATCAAAATTTGCTATGTCAAATTTTGGTTTTTGTGAGACTGTAAGTTCATCACAATTGAGTATATCTTCTGAGAGAAGTTCCATGAACCATGCCAAAATTCCGCCACAACTTATTGCATCAAATCCCATGCTATCGCAATAGTGATTAAGTTTTTCAGCCGCTCTATGATCAAAGATACCGCACAAAGGTCCCAATGTTTGATAAGGTTCATAATCTTTTTTAAATACTCCGTTCATTTTTTTACACACGGCTGCGCAAGGTTCTCCACAGGTAGCCTGCTGTTTTGTCTGTATTGTCTCATCATTGAACTGTTTTAGGTAATGATTTTCAATAAAATTTTCACTAATTTTTTGTCTGTCTGTTTCTGTATAATAAATAGTTTTGTAGTTGAATGCCATGATTTTACCCTTCATGGTCGCATAATTGACTCCCAGAGTTCCTCCTGTTCCAAAATTAGGATCGAAACGGTATTTCTTAGTAGATTCAAAATCTTTAGCTGCCAGCTTTTGACGATATTTATTTTCAAACCATTCATCTGCAACTTTTCTGTCTCGAAAATCATCGTCTACAAATGTGCCACCGTAGATAACGGCTATAATTCCATGATCCTGAAACATTTTAGAACCAAGTCCACCTCTTCCTGCCCAAGTATCTACATAAGTAATCTTTTTATTTGTTATTGGCACTGAGCATATACCGCCAAAATCAGTAGACTCAGCTGCCGGACCTACTGCTAATATACGGGGATCTTGTTCGTATCGGTAACCATATTTTTCATAAGTGTAATCGAATACTGAATAGATTCCTTTTCTGCCAGAATTCCAAACATAATGCGCGTCAATGGGAAGCAATTCAACTTCAATCTCTTCACCATGGTTGCGGTTTAGGTATAAAATGGAAGGCAACACTGCTTTGTTAACCAGGCTTATCATGTTTACACCCAAGTTATCAAAAACAAGACCTGCTCCTCCCATTGATGAAATATAGAATCCTCTCCAACTTGGAGAATAACCTGAGAAGATTAGTCGATTAGATCCTGGAAAAATTGATCCGGCAAGCAAGCCTACCCCGATATTTAATGATCTGTAGTTATCGGAGAGATGAATTCCCAGATCAACCGGACCGAAATAATCTCCTACTTTGTATCTTTTGAGTTTGTAAAACCCGTTGCTGGTATCGACAAATAAAACTTTTTGATGTGTATCCATTATAACCCCTCTCATTGCTAATTCAGTTGAGATAATTCGTTAATTTTTCAATTTGTTTTCGTTAAAAATTATCATTTTTTATAATGTATTTTAGTCAATGACGAATTGGAAATTGTTTAAGATAGTCTATTCAGCACAAAAAAATCTTGTGTACTCAAAAGGGTTAAAAAAAATTGCCTTTTATACAAAGGAGTTGATAATTGAAAAATATTGCTTTAACAATTGCAGGTTCAGATAGTTGCAGCGGTGCCGGTATTCAGGCTGATTTGAAGACTTTTGCAGCCCATAATATTTACGGACTCTCCATAATAACTTCAGTCACCTCTCAGAACAGTAAGGAGGTTTCAAGAATTTACAATCTTCCTGTATCTGAGGTCGAGAAACAGTTTCTAACTTTGTTGGAAGACTTCAAAATTGATGGTATAAAAATTGGCATGCTGGGTTCTTACAAGATATCTGAAGTAATAATTGAGATAATTAAAAGTAATGCATTTAAACATATAGTTTTAGATCCAGTTATATTATCGAGCAGCGGTCATCGTTTATTGGAAACAGATGGAGTTAAATTGATTCAGAAGTACCTCTTCCCTATCTGTAGTTTGATAACTCCCAATATTCAGGAAGCAGAAATTCTTACCGGTTTGAAAATAACTAATCAATCTCAGATGGTTGAAGCTTGTAGATTATTAGCAGAAAGCACTGGAACGTCAATCCTTCTAAAAGGTGGTCATCTTCCTGATTCAGCTACAGATTTGTTATATGATAACGGTAATTTTTTTTTCTACAGGGATGAGAGAATCAATCACGAAGTTCACGGTACCGGTTGTACTTTTTCATCAGCGATATGTTCTGAATTAATCAACGGTAAAACCATGAATCAGGCTGTTGAATCCGCTAAAAAATACATCTCGGAATGCATTCTGAATAGTGTTAATTTTGGAAGTGGTTCAAGACTTATTAATCATTTATTCAATAAAATTTAATAATGCAGTAAAATACATGTGAATTAGTTATTGACACCAAAACAGCTTATTAATTGTTTATTTTCATGTGTTTATAAACCGCCTATACTAATTTTTTGCTACTCAAAACACTAAGAATGTAAATTTTCATGTACATGCTCATGGCAATATTCTTGTGTGCTTAGTGTTTGTTGTCAGTTTCATTTTCG
>JAQVBK010000304.1 GCA_028690365.1 Candidatus Cloacimonadota bacterium | reverse complement strand
CCCATTCTTAATCACTTCCTTTAATTTTGTATAAAAATCTTTGTTTGTGATGCTCAATCCTTGATTCAGTCTTTCTTCTTCAAAATCAAACCTAATTTCCATTTCTTCAACAGAATAATCTGCCCTGAAACTCCCCCATGTTTGATTGTCCATTTCTTTCAATTCCTGCCATAATTCAGGAAAATATTTTCTTAATTTCCTTAGTTCTGCAAAAGATTGAAGTGGACAGCACCAACAGGAAACCCTTGAAAAGTATTCATAAAGACCTTCCCAATCAAAACCTTTGTCATAGCAATATCGCAACGCATCCTTTTCAGTCCATTTCCAATCAACCAAAGGATGTTCATGTTGCTTATTGCTCTCTCTCTCTAATCTGTACTGTTCATCAAAGGCAAGTCCTACATATTCAACAACATCATATTGTTTTGTAAGTTCTGACTTATACTTTTTCAAAAGTTCAGTTTTCAATTTTGAAGTACACCATCTTGACCTACTTCCTGCCCAAGAATATCCTTTTGGGTTTCCACCAAGTTTTTCCTGTGTTGACTTTCTTCTTTTAGGCTGATGTTCCAACATTAGATATTTGAATGATTTTTCATTCTTCAATGTCACAAATTTAATTCCTGCATCTTCTACAATCTTTTTAATTCTTTCAACATGTCTATACATTGCAGGAAATTCCATCCATGTGTCACAGTAAAGAACTACATCAATTTTCATTCCAAGTTCCATCATGTGAAGCAACATTGCAGTTGAATCTTTACCACCTGAAAAACTAACAACATGTAACTTTTTCATTTCTTAATCACTTCCTTCCACAAAATAATCAATGGAAACTTTGAAGTAATCTGCAACCATCTTGATTTTTTCAAATGATGGGGAAGAATCCTTCCATTTCAGGATTGTACAGTTTCCAAATCCAAGGTCTTTTTCCAGTTTGGAAACTGTGATGTTGTTCTTCTCACAAAGTTCTTTGACCTTTTCGTATACCAATATGTTTCACCTTCCTTCTATTGCAGAAAATATTCTGCTTATCTATTGGCTTTTTGCAGAAAATATTCTAATATATAAGTGCCAACTTAATTGAATATTTTCAGTGACATTTTTCATACGCTATAATTATGCCCTGCTGAATATTTTCTGCATCTGACACTCTTTATTATACAGAAAATTTTCAGCATGTCAATAGTTTGCTGAAAATTTTCTGTATTTTTTTTAGAAAGAGGTGAAAACAATGACTTTATTGGAAAGAGTAAAAGAACTATGCAGTGAAAACAAAGTGTCCCAAAGAACTGTTGAAAAGGAATGTGGTCTGTCAAATGGTTCAATCACCAAATGGAAAACATCAAATCCAAGTTCTGACACTGTTCAGAAGGTTGCTGAATTCTTTAATGTGTCAACAGATTGGTTGAATGGAACATCAGAAATGAAAGATAGAACCACAAAAGAAACCATTGAACAATGGAATGAAAGACTTGGAATCCTGCCAATCTCAAAACAAAGACTGCCCCTGTTGGGTGAAATCGCTTGTGGTGAACCAATCTTTGCAAATGAAGAAAGGGAATCCTATATTGAAGCAGGAACAAACATCCAAGCGGACTTTTGTTTGAAGGCAAAAGGTGATTCCATGATAAATGCAAGGATCCATGATGGTGACATCATATTCATCAGGAAACAGGAAATGGTTGCAAATGGTGATATTGGTGCAGTCATCATTGATGAATCTGCAACATTGAAAAGGGTGTTCTACTATCCTGATGACAAGAAACTTGTCCTGCAAGCAGAAAACCCAAAGTATGAACCTTTAGTGTATATAGGTGAAGAACTTGACCATGTACATATTTTAGGAAAAGCAGTTGCATTTCAAAGTGATGTTATATAGAAAGGAAGGATGAAAAAATGAAGTGTCCCAAATGTGGAAGTGAAAATGTATCAATTGAAATGGTTCAGGTAGGTGGAAAAACCAAGAAGTCAGGTAATGGAATAGGTGGTCATGCTAACAATATGGCAAGGGGAATCACCGCAATGTGTACACTTGGAATGTCCAATCTTGTATGGAAGAAGTCAAAAGGTGGGGAAAAGACCAAGACAAAGAATGAAAAAGTGTGCTTGTGTCAGAATTGTGGAAACAGTTGGAACTTGTAAAACTTGCTTGTACTTGTTTGTTCACTACCCTTTTATATTAGATTTGATATAAATTTGAATATATTATGTAATACATAAAGAAAAATAAAATATAAAAGAATAGCAAATTTTAAGATACAAGTAAGTAATACAAGTAATTTAACAAAAAAAAGACCACCCTGATTCCAGTCAGGACAGTCTTTTTGGAAGGAATCATTTCAGATTGGAAATCTGATATAATTACCCCTGCAAAGTATATTATATCATCCAAACATCCAATCTGCAATGGGTGTTCTTTTTATACTCAAAATTCAGAAAGGATGGATGATATATGAAATTACCAAATGGATATGGTTCAGTTTATAAGTTATCAGGAAAAAGAAGAAATCCTTGGGTTGCAAGGAAAACAACAGGATGGACATTGAATGTGGAAACAAAGAAGTCCTTCCCTGTATATCAATTTGTTGGGTATTATCCAACACAAAAGGAAGCACTGCAAGCATTGGCAAATTATAACAAAGACCCTTATGACCTGCACATTGACAAGATAACCTTTGGGGAATTATATGACAGGTGGTCTGATGAACATTTTCCAACTGTTTCAAATTCAAATGTAAATGGGTACAAGGCTTCATTCAATCTATGTGATAAAATCAAGGATATGAACATCCACGACATAAAACTTGACCATCTTCAAAGGACTGTGGATGAATCAGGAAAAAACACCCCAACTTTGCGAAAACTCAAAGTGATGTTTGGTCTTGTCTATGATTATGCAGTAAAACATGAAATTGTAGATGGTCAGAAAAGGGACATGGTCAAATATGTTGACATCAAGAAAGCAGGAAATCCAAACGCATACAACAGGAAACCATTCAACAAGACCCAAATCAAAAGGGTATGGGATGGAAAGGATTCAAATGAATATATGTCTGTTGTTCTTATTCTTATATATTCAGGTGTTAGAATTGGTGAATTGCTTGACCTGAAAAAAGATGATATACACCTTGAAGAAAGATGGTTCTATGTAAGGGAAGCAAAAACAGAATCAGGAATCAGGGAAGTTCCAATTGCAGAAAAGATTGTCCCATTCCTTGAACACTGGATGACAAAGAATGATTGTGAATATCTTCTGTCAACCAATGAAGGGGAACACTTCAAATATAGAAATTTCTATGATTCATATTGGTCACCGCTTATGGAATCACTTCACATTCAGCACCGCCCACATGATACAAGACACACTTGTGTTTCATTACTCACTGAAAAAGGGGTTGATGAAAGAATCATCAAAAAGATTGTTGGTCATAAGGGGCAGGGTGTCACTGAAACAGTATACACACATCTTGAACTTCCAATCAAACTTGAAGCAATCAACAAAATCTGAAAGAAGGTGTTTTGATGAATAAAACAGAATACAAAAATAAATTCAATCAAGAACACTATGAAAGAATACACCTTGCAGTTCCAAAGGGAATGAAACAAGTCATCAGGAATCTTGCATCTGAAAAAGGACTTTCAATCAATGGGTATTTTCTTTATTTGATACATAATGACCAAGAAGGGATGTTTGA
>JAQVBK010000039.1 GCA_028690365.1 Candidatus Cloacimonadota bacterium | reverse complement strand
TGTTCTGGGCGTTCACGGTGGAATGAGTGGCAAACCAAAAAATGTTCTGTATATGGCAGAACATTTGAAAGAAGAAATCCCTACTGCAACCTGGGGAGTCGCCGGCATAGGAAGATGGCAGCTGCCATGTACTATGATGGCTATGACAATGGGTGGTCACATCAGAGTTGGTTTTGAAGACAATGTTTATTATCACAAAGGTGTTTTAGCTGAATCAAATGAACAAATAGTTGCCAGAGTTGCCAGAATAGCCAAAGAATATGGAAGACCATTGGCTACTCCTGAGCAAACCAGAGAAATACTTGGATTGTAATCACAATCTGACTATCAGAATTAGTAAAAATGATCCGGTTCTCTGTAGAATCACATTGCAATTGATTCCATTTCTCAATGTCAGATTTGTATTTCATGCTTAATGTCAAAAAAACATTCTTGACTTTTTTTACTTAAGTAACTTTTGTTGTATTAATTTTTTTGAAAATCATGAATAATCATATTCATGTAAAGTGTTTATGTAAAAGCTTTCACAAATATTTGGGAGAAAATATGCAAAGATTTGTAATTCGTTCAGTCTTTTATTGCATGATTGCAGTAATGACTTTTTCGTTTGTGTCGTGTAATTTCCTAAAAAAATCATCTACGCTTCATCCTTTTGCAAAAGTTGTTAACGGTAAAAGAGTTTATGGTTACATCAATAATTCCGGACAGGAAATTATCCCAGCCAAATATGAAATGGCATACCATTTCAAAGATGGACTTGCCAGAATTAAAATCAACAATGCATATGGTTTCATAAACGCCAATGATGATTTAATCGGAGACAAACTTTTTAGGTTTGCTGATGATTTCTCTGAAGGACTGGCACTTTTTGAAATGAATGAGAGATTTGGATTTCTTAATACCTCAGTAGAAATTGCTATAAAGGCAAAATATAGAAACGCCCGTTCGTTCTCAGAAGGAAAAGCTGCTGTTAGAGATAAAGAAACCTGGATGTTCATAGACAAAAATGACAACAAACTGTTTGATCTGGACTATGGTAATCCATGGTCACTGCGAATAGGTGATTTCAAAGAAGGTTACGCTATAATTGGAAATGATACTGATTTTAACTTCTTCGACACTCAGGGGAAAAGAGTGTTTAATACAATGTATCCAACCTTTGGAGCAGGCTCATCAGGATTCTCAGAAGGGCTAGCTGCCGTTAATATTGATAAGAAATTCGGATACATAAATACTGAAGGTAAGGTTGTTATTAATCCACAATTTGATTACGCTCTTCCTTTTGTTAATGGTTTTGCTCCTGTTAGAATAAATAATTTATGGGGCTTTATAAAAAACGATGGAACTGTTGTAATCGAACCTAAATATCTCTCTGTTGGTCAGTTCCATCAGAAAATGGCCCATGTTACAGCTGACAATAAATTCGGCTATATCGATACTCGCGGAAGATTAGTTATCCCAGCAGAATACGATTTAGCAGGAGATTTTCTTGATGGTATAGCTAATGTAAAAAAAGGTTCCAAAGACATGTATATAAATCCAATGAATGTAATCGTCTGGCAAAATTAAACAAGTATATAAATCAAAATGTAGGAGATAGTATGAGAGGTGCTTTCAATTCGGTAAAGTGGAAATTGGTTTTCTCCTTATTATTAATGGGGATGTTTTGCTCCAGTCTTTTTTCTACTCAGTATTTTGTAGATATAGTCAATGCAAAAACACCGGAAACCAAAGGTAATCTGTTAATAACATTCACGGGGGAAGGAGAGTTAAGTGAAATAACTCCTCCAAATGGCTGGTGGTTGGCTGAAGCAAACGAAGGTCCAGTTTTTCCTTCAAATCCAGACAGCCCAAAAGAATCCTGGCAATTTTTGTTAAATACTTTGAAATTCGATTTTTCTAAATTCCCTGAGATAAACATCAGAGACTGTGAGCTTACAATGAATGCACTCTCCCGAGGATCTCACTATCTTGTTGAATTTGATCAAAAATCAAAAGTTAATGGGAATAATGCAACATTCGTAATAATCAATGGTATTTTCACCCTTGAGCAAGTTGAACTTGGAGATTATTTTGTTTATTTAGATTTCTCAGAAAACCCCAGATGGTCTGCAATATTTAATAAGGCTAAAATAAAAGATCAGGAAGGTGTAGTAAGTGAGATAGTTGACAATTCTAAATTCTTTATAAAAAATTACGGATACAGATCTTCTAAATATGTTGTTTACAATGAATTTTTTGAGAAAGATCTTCACGAAATGAACAGCCAATTGCAGTTAGGAAAGATTCAAATAGATCTTTCATATCCTGAAATTGATCAGGAAATCACTATCGATATTATTGCTCAGTCCTACGATGGTGACAAGGAAATCGTAATCGCCAAGGATTTGTCAAGAGACACTATCCTGGATATTCCGGACTTGGACTATTATCACATTGAAGCCAGAGTATTAACTAAAAGTGATTTGATTACTGAAAGAAAAAGCATTAGGGCTTTATATAATTGGAACAACAATAATTCCAACGGTGTGCTCAGTTATTTTTATAATGGTGATGAGATGTTTGCTCCAATTGAGAATAATCGCGTTTTCCTTCCTTATGATTACTACAATGTTCAAAATTTGGCTTTTATTGATTATCTTTCTAACAAGAAAGAAAAGGTTGTTTTTGTTGGCAACAACTTACAAATCATGGACTACACTAACATTGTTATAGTTGATCTTAACTCCACTGGTGAAGGTACTAATGAAAAAAGTACCCCTGAATTTCTCGATTTCCTTGCTGATTTAATAGAAGCATCTAAGCGTGAAAATTTCCTTTTATATCAATACCTGTGTATTTATCCCTCTACCGAGAACTTCTTTGTTAGATATAACATTAAGGAAGTTAAATTATTCGAAGGCACTGATGTTTACAAGAAGCTTAATTCAAAATACCATGTTATTAACAACAACAATTACAATGATTTCAAAATGCATATCTCAAAGGGTAATGTTAAGATCGAAAGTGAACAGAAACTCAAAACTTTTTTTGCTCTGGAACCCTTTGTTAGAAGACCTAAAATAATTCAAAGAACAGACGTAATAGAACAAATCAACCGAGCCGATTATGAAAAAGTCTCAAAATGGCTTTATTCACAAGATCTTTCAGACAGCGGATTTAATATAAAAAATGTAGTTTTTATAACTTATTACCCGAAAGAGAAAAATAAAGAGTCTACCGTTACCGGTAATGTCAGATATCAATATATGGATTACCTTGAACTAAAAGATTTAATCTTTGAAGAAATCAAAAACTTTTAAGGAGAAATAATGAAACACAGATTAATTTTAATCATCATATTGCTTTCTCTGCTAAAAACCATCTTCGCAGCAGGTTTCAGTTCAGTAAAGAATAATGAAATAGAAATGAGTGACTATAGTTTTGAAACCTTCCAAAAAGAGTTCAATGTTGGAATGAGATTTATATGTGTGCTGCCCAACAAATGGAGAACAAACGTTAAAGACACCTACGAAATCACAGAAAAAAGCGTTCTCAATGAAAAAATCAGACTTGAGTTAAGAATGGGCTTGAATCTTGTAAGTGACAATTTCATTGAAATTACTCCAGCTGATTTGAAAGAATTCAGAGGTGCTTTTATTGAGAGATTGGGACTAACCTTTGAAAATGGTTTCCCAGTTAAGGTACTAAAAGTAAAAACCGCGATCGGTGATGAAATTGAATTCTACTCTCTACCCGGTGGAACTGAAAAAGTTAAATCTAAAGCTGCAGAAAACGTAATTTATTACCCCTTCAAACAAAGAAGTTTACCTAATGGAGAAAAATGGTTATATCTATGTAATTCACCGAGTATTGATATAGGTGTTGAAAGAGATATAGAAAATAAAACTATTGGCTGGGTTAAATACATTGATAAAGATGGAAATAAAATGAATGTGGTTCTGTGGAACACAAACCTTGGTATTCTGCCCGAATATCAGGAATCCTATGACAAAGTCCCATTAGTATTCAAGAAAAGTGCAAGTTACTCAAGTGTTATAGGTTATTACCTTAATTCAATCCCCTCTGATAGAAATGATCTCATTTCAGATGAAACAAACATAAAAAACTTTATCAAAAGAATTAAAGAGCGAAATGGAAACGTCGACCGTTGGTTACCAATGTACAACGCTGAAAATGTTGACCCCTTTACCATTTCCGTAGGTGTTCTGGACTCTATGGCTATAGTTAAACAAAGTTTGGTAGAAATAGTAACTCAGGATCAGATTAAACTTGCAATTATGGTTGATGAGACTCTTAGCATGAGAAGAGTCTGGGAAAACCTCGATCAGATAATGATTGAGTTATTAAAAAATCTTTCTGAAACAACTTTCAGAAATCTGCAGGATGAACAAATAGAAGTTAAAATCAGACTTTATGCTTTCGGTGATGAAGCAAGACTCATCAACAAAGACAAATGGATTTCAACTCCTGAAGATGTTCAGGAATATGCACCACATCTTAAACATATAGCAAATAATTTATATAACAGTAAATACTTTGAACCTTTAATGCTAAAATCAGTAAAACAGGTTCTGAATGACAAAGGCATTAAAAATACTCCTGTTTTGATCGTTGTAATTGGTGATTGCGGTGATTATGAAATTAAAACCAACTTCCATGATCATCTGGTTGACCTTTCAAGACAACAGCTTGTTTATGATCTAAGCGGAGTATTATTCCTTGCTCAACCTGAAAGAAAAACTGAACGAGCAATTTCTCTCTATAATCAAGGTCATGAATTGTTCAGAAAAAATGTTAAGGTTATAAAGGAAATAGGTTCTGAATTCTCAAAAGATTCTGATGTAAAAGAATTAGGTGAGAGCATTGCTAACGAAGTAACAAGAAACGTTAACGCAACAATCAATGCTTTTGATTACTTTATCACAAAAGGATCCGGTGATCAGGCAAGAATAGATAATAGAAATCTTTCAATTTTCGCAAACAGATACTTGTTAGAATTAACAAATCAGTTACAACATAAAACTGATACCGGTACTTATTTTGAAGAAGGTAAACTCTACTACAGACCTAGTAATATTTACGAAAAACTTTACAAGAGCTATGTTTTCATTGAAAAAACCGACCTGGAAAGTTTTAAATTCAGTCTGATTGACTATATGAATGTTAGAGGTAAACAACAATTCAGAGATATGCTAAGAGACATACTTGCCACTTTCTTCGGGAAAAACATTCACCACATTCAGGATGATTTCTTACAAAACACTACCATTTTTGAATTGTGGGAAATCATTGTAGGTAATAAAGAGATTGCTCAGAAACTTGTACCAAGCTTATTCGATGTAAGTAATACCAATTTTTACAATCTTGTGGAACAGTATGATGCAACCATGGAAGAGATGATTCTGGATAATGCCACTACAATAAGAAACAGACTTGATCGTTTGCAGAATGAAGGAAGAGACAAAATTGAAATTGTAGTCTATAAGGGTAATACTCCCGAATATAAAACTTATTTCTGGGTAGAAGCTGACGATATCAATATTTTCAAAGGTATGTCTGCTCACTAATCTGCGGGGCAGTAATTTACTGCCTCAGCTTTTTAACCATTAATCTAAGGATGTAATTTAATGAGTCTAGGTAAGTTGACCATAAACCCAATCATCTTCAGGCGTTTCTTTTTCAGGAAAAGATCAAACAATAGTCAGGATTTTCTGCTGACTTTGACTTTTATCTTGATTATTGCACTTTCATCTGCTCTCATTGTGAGGACATCTTTTGAAATAATAAAATTTCAGGAAAAAATTGATGAATTTAACAGCAACGAATGGAATAAAGTCTTCCAGCTTTTTCTTAAAGATTGTTTTATTCTTAGTTCCGAAGATGAACAATATGTCGATGATACACGTGTTCCTTTAAAAGTTAAATTATATCTGGATAGTCTGGCTGTTCATAAAGACATTCAATACAATCCGATTTATGACATGTACCCCGCTCCGATTAAAATCAAGAGCGAAAATGGTTCAATTCCAAAGATTCAGGCATTCCTGTTGGGTTCTGATTATTCATACATTGTTGATCATATAGCAGCTAATATTGAAGATGCTGAGTTTATGTCCAAACACTACATTTATGTGGAAGAATCACTAATCCCTTATCTGGGAGTACAGGATGGAGATGTAGTTCTTGTAAAAGATGCTTTTTCACAAGGGAGCAAATACTCAATACCTCTTCGAGTGAAAGTTTTGAAACAAAGCAGTAGAATCAAGTGTTTTATGTTTGAAGACTATCTAATGTACCAGGGTGACAATCTTAACAAAAAGATTATGTTCACATTCGATACTCTTGATGAAGCAATTGAATTTGCCTTCAAACAACTCTTCATGGATTGGACAACTCTGGATCCGCCTTATTATTTAAATGCTGAAGGTACTACATTCATGGCAATTGCCAACTCAGGCGATCAAATCAGAGATTTCGTCATGCCTGCAAAATCCATCCCTAAGCTTGAGAATACTAACCGCATTGACTTTCGATTCACAGACAGTAAAGGGGTTTCTGAATTATATAGCGTAAATTTTGACAATAGGGAACTATCTGTTCTTTATCTTGATGAATTCAAAAAAGCATTAGGCGGGAAACTTAATGACATCAGCAAAGTAGAAATCCTCTCTGATTTACCTTCACTTGAAGAAGTATCAGTTCAGATAGATTTCTCAAGAAATTTCTCATTAGTTGGTGATGTACAAAAGAAACAAGAAGAATTGTTCAAATATATTCCTTATGCTAAAAACCTGATTATTGATTACTCTCCTAATAAGAGAAAACAGATTTTTGACAATGTGTTCTTCTATTATAATAATTTCTCAGATATAGAAATGACCTCTTCAATAATGCAAAGATTTGACGCTTTTAATATTAGGTGGGACAGTGGAAGATGGAAGACTGTAATCGACTTTAATAACTCTTTACAGGCCGGAAAGAAAAATATAAAATTATTGTTGGTAGTTAATATCTTCGTCATCATCTTCTTTTTGATAATAAAGTTTTATCTGAGACTCAAACTGGAATTCCACTCTATTGGCACGTTAAGATGTTTCGGTTATTCAATAAACGAGATGAGTCGTATTTATACACTCGGCTATTCAATTCTAATAGCAATAGGTTTTATTTTGGGAATTTTCCCAACCAGTTATATCATGGGTATTCTATCAGGACTCACTCATGGAGACATGCTAAAAGTGTATCATTTTCTGATTCATCATCCACTTAATTACACTTCATCGCTCTTTGTCGTACTAATTATCCTGACCGCTGTAGTTATCAATATAATTTTAAGAAATTTTATTAAACGCGACAATATCTATGAGCTTATAAAATTTGAGAGTTAAGGAGGTATTTTGCTGAATATAACTTTCCCGATAATCAAAGAATTCTCAAACGGAAATAAAATAACTTTTGATTGTCCTCATGCTGAAAAAGATAAAAAACAACAATTTAGATCTGTCTATTTCGAACCGGGATTTATGTACAATATCATTGGTTTGAATGGATTAGGCAAAACTACCTTCCTAAATATTATTTCACTTCTAACAGGATTTGACGGGAAATATACAGTTGATGAAAAGAAAATTGTTCAGGTAAACGGTGGAATAGAGGCAAAAAATAAAGATTTTATCAGAGTAAATCTTTTTTCTTATGTATTTCAGGATCCTCATTTAATAAATATGTACTCAATTGAGGAGAATATACAGTTGGTTAATCCTATTTTCAATTTTGATAAGCATTTCGACAATCTTTTGGCAAAAATTGAAGAGACTATTGAAGCGAACGTTAAAGATTATCTGCTATTTAAACTAAGATACTTACAAAAACAAAAGAATAATTCGCCTTATTATCTGTCAGGAGGTGAAAAACAACTACTCTCTTTTATTCGGGCAATGATTAACCCATCACATACCATTTTTGCTGATGAACCATGGGCAAGTATGGACCAGAAATTGAAGAACTTTGTTGAGGAACAGCTTTACAAATACTTGTTCAATGAAGATGTTTTTTGCAATATAAGAAATAAAAATAGAGAGAAATCTAAGAATACTGTTATCATAATCACTCATGCTCATCATCATCGCAGTGAAGATAAATTCGGGGTGATGGATCATGAATGGACAAAGATAACTCCAGTTACAAACAGAAAAGAAAACGATCAGATTGAACCTGGTCAACTGATTATGCAGAGATTCAAAAGAGTTTAAATATAAATGGGCTACATTATTAGGAGGAAAAATTGAAACTGTTTTATACTGCTATAATCTTCATCTCAACCTTATTCCTGAACTTGTATTCATTCAATTTACGAGAGATGAAAGAAATTGATGAGCTGACAAATAAATCCGAATTTGAACTTAAAGTATATGATTATATAAAAAGAAATCAGGATTTTATCAGTCTGCTGGAAAAGAAACAAGTACGATTCGAAGAAATAACATTTACTGAGAACCTAAACCAAATAAAGATTTCTAATCAGAATTTCTTTGTTCCCCGAAATCTTCCATCAGATTTAAAAAAGATGAAACGTGATTTCAAGGGAACAGAAAAGCTAAATCTTTATACTCTTTTTAATGTGGTCTATTATGGCGAGATTGAAAAGGAAAAGGAAAAGAGAGTCGCAACTAAACCTTTCTCTGCTACAAAAAAAGATTCTCAGAAAATGAAGATCAATTTAGACCAATGGTATGTCAAATACCCGATAACAGCAGTCACAATAGGAGTGCCTCTTATTTTGACCATGAGTTCCAAAAGTTCATATGATAGTGCTGAGAACAGCAAAGATGCTGAAAGCTACAAGGGACAAACCAAAACCTGGTCAATGATTACAGGGGTATCTGTTTCTGTAAATCTTGCCTACTATTTTTATGATGATATTAAGGAATTATTTAATAAAGATTCTAAAAAAGTGAAAGAATAGAAGTGAGCACCTCGGAGGATAATAAATGAAAAGACCAACCAATATATTCATTAGTCTGTTGATGATCCTGATCGTTGCAGGCTGTAGTTTTGACAATCCATACGACCCTGATAATAGTATTAAACTAGACAATAACTTAGTTCTGACAAGAGTATCATTTAATACTGTAAAAGTTGAATGGAACACTAATTCAGACGTGAAAACAGGATATGAAATATGGAGAAAAGATTTAACGAATTCTACGCAATATGAACTAATTGCAGATGTTCCTGCTAACTCAAATTCTTTTCTGGATTCGACGCTTTCAAATACAAATTCTTTATTCACATATAAAATATTAGGTCATAGTGATGATAACTATACTAATTCAGTTGAAAAAAACTACGAACACTCCAAAACTATAATTCAAATCAATCAGCTTGAACAAATTTCGCAAACCAGAATTGAACTGACTTTCTCAGATAATAGTCAAATAAGCAGAAAATATTACCTTAAACGAACATTGATAGAGAAAAATTCCGAGTTGCAAAAATCTAAAAACTGGGAATCTTCCCGAGATCCAGAAAGCATCAGATCATTTTCTAAAAGTGATTCAATTTTTATTGCATCATTTCCTGATTCTATAGACACTCAGACTTATACAATTACCAATAACATTCCTGGTTCATACTATAGATTTTCTCTACATTGCATTTCTGACTATAACGAAGAAATATCCTTTTCACAAGATAAAGCCGTTACTCTACTTCCAGTGAAAGAGTTATCTGCTGAAACTGAAGGAGATACAGTAACTCTCTCTTGGCAGAACTACATAGATCCAGGAATAACTTTACAGAATTATGGTTATAGAATCTATATTGATAATGAATTAGAAAACAAAATTACAAATTGGACAACTTCTGAATATGTCATCAATGACTTGACAAACGGTGAACATGCCATCTATCTCGAAACTTTCCATCAGACAAACTCAGTTTCCAGTCAACCAGTTAATGCTTTTGTTTCTATTGCATATCCACCTGTAAATGTTACCGCTCAATTCAACAGTTATTCCTGTACTAACCTAATTCAATGGGAAGAAGGAGCAGAAGATGTAAAACGAAATACACAGTATAAAATTTATAGAAGCCAATCATCTTCCGATCCAGGAATTCATATTGGGAACTCAAATGGATTAAATTTTTCAGACAATGATTTGTCAAACTCAAGTATTTTTTATTACAGAGTCTCTGCAATAATCGATGAGAACAATGAAACAGAGCTTTCTGAAGCGGCTTATGTGAATGTTGAACTTCTGATCGATTTTACAGTCACCATACCCGATCAGTATACATGGTTAGAGAACACACCTTTCCAGTTCAATTTCAATGCCGAAACCTCAAATCCATATGGATTGAATTTATCTCTTGTTGAACTGTCATTATCCGAGAACTCTCCCGGAGAAATTCAGTCAACTACTGATGATACCGTTACAATTATTCCTGATAACGGAGTAACCGGAACTCAAAACTTTGTCTTGGAATTGAGCTACAATAATGATTTTTCACTAGCATCCCACACATTTACCGCCTCAATTGAAAATGTAAACGATGCTCCGTATTTTACCTCCATCCCCATAACAGCTGCAACACAAAATCAGCTTTATACCTACAACATTACTACATTTGATGAAGATGGAGATCTGTTATCAATAACCTCTGCATCAATTTTGCCAAACTGGCTCACTTTAACCGATCATGGAGACGGAACAGCAACTCTTGAAGGAACTCCACAAAGTGCTGACATTGATGTTTTTCAAATTGGGTTGGTAGTAAGAGACAGTGTACTTGAAGATCAGCAGAATTTCAATATAACTGTACTTGATGCTAATGATCCTCCTTACTTCGAATATAATAGTACTATTTTCTATAGTGGTGCTACAATCGATTTAACAACAGAAGAAGATCATGCAGTCTCATTTTTGCTTACAGCTCACGATATTGACAGTTCAACCGAGAGCTTCATTTGGAGTTATACTGACGTGTTGCATGGAGAAGTAACTATTGATGTCGGAAGACTTCATTCTGAGACTGCTACAATAACTTTTACTCCTGAAGAAAATTTTTATGGTTCAGATGGAGCAATGTTCACAATTGTTGTAGATGATCAGCAGAACAGAATTCAGTCTGAGATTACTTTTGAGATGACAATATCACCTGTTAATGATGCTCCTGAATTTACTTCAGATCCAATAATATCAGCCTACCAGGACACTCCCTATGTTTATAACATAACCACATCTGATCCAGACGGAGATGTTCTGACTATTACATCTGAAGGTACTTTACCGGCATGGTTGACATTTAGTGATAATGAAGATGGAACAGCGCTTTTGCGTGGAACTCCTACTAGCCATGATTTAGGTGATTATTCAATATCGCTTTCTGTCAGAGATGGATTATTAAGTAACTCTCAGAGATTCACTCTCACTGTTTATGAAGAAAATGATCCGATATCTTTTGTTTACAATGAACACACTTACCAGAATGGAGATGAAATCAATCTATCAACTCCCGAGAATGAATTGTTATCATTCAATCTGACAGCAAATGATCCTAATGGTGATGGCACTAATTTTAGCTGGTCAGTGGCTTCTGTTACTAATGGGACTGTAATTATAAGCGATCTAAGAGAACATACTGAGACAAAAAATATAAGCTTTGAACCTGATCAGGATTTCAGCGGTACAGCCGAGTTCTCTATCAGTGTTGATGATAATCAGGATAGATTAATTTCTACTCTTAATTTTACAGTCGATGTAATTCATCAAAACAACGCACCTTATTTTACATCAACCCCTGTTTTAAACGCAACTCAGAATGAACAATACTCTTATAATATAACAGCTGAAGATCCTGATGGAGACATAATTTCAATCACATATTCTGAAACTCTTCCTGAATGGCTTATACTTACAGACAATGGTGACGGTTCTGCATTACTGCAGGGAACTCCTGATTCTGAAGATGTAGGGAATCACACAGTTTCACTGATTGTTAGTGATGACTCACTGGAAGGCATTCAGACATTTTCGATTACTGTTTCAGGCGCAAACGAGCCCATAAGCTTTGTCTACAATCAGACTAACTATGAAAGCGGAGATGAGATATCAATTAGTACAACTCAGAACGTGCCGGTTACTTTCAATCTGAGAGCAGATGATCCGAATGGTGATGGTACAGCCTTTAGTTGGTCAGCTCAGGACGTCACACACGGAACAATCACAATTGACAACACCAGAGAACATACCGAAACAAAAAGAATAAGTTTCACTCCTACCACTGGTTATGTAGGTTCTGCCGGCTTCATTATTGCAGTAGAGGACAATCAAACCAGATTGGTTTCTACACTTATTTTTATTATTAATGTTACATCTGCTAATAATGCTCCATATTTTACTTCTACTCCACAAACTGATGCAAATGAAGGCGAATTGTATAATTACACTATTACAGCAGAAGATCCTGATAATGATGAGATAGCTATTTCTTCGGATAATGATTTACCAGAATGGCTAACTCTCAGAGACAATGGAAACGGATCGGCTGTTTTAAGTGGTACACCTTCTTCTAATCATGTAGGTTCATCAGCTATTACACTGGTTGTGAGTGATGGTTCATTAGAGGGAACTCAACTGTTCACTCTGACAGTACATGATGTAAATACCTCACCATACTTTGAATATAACGGGACCATATATAATCACAACTCAACAATAGAACTTTCGACAGATGAAGATACAACTCTCAGCTTTATGTTAACAGCTCATGATAATGATGATATAGACAGTTTTGTGTGGAGTTATTCTAATCCGAATAGTGGTCTTGTTACAATTGATGTAGTACGTGAACATTCTGAAACCGCCAGAATAAATTTTACACCCAATAGTAACTATTTTGGTAATGGAGCATCTTTCATAATAAATGTCAATGATCAGCAAGATCGACTTATCTCCAGTTTGAATTTCAGGATAGGTGTTCAGTCAGTTGATGACGCTCCTCGTGTAGAAGGAATACAAGATCAAACAATACAGATGGGTGAAACTTTCGATCAATTCTGTCTGGATGATTATTTGATTGAAGTTGATGGAGATAGAGTTGTATGGTCAGCCGTAGACACAGCTAATCTACTTGTTACCATTGATAATAGAAATGTTGTTACTGTGAGAGTTATTGATCCAAGATGGACTGGAACCGACAGAATTGAATTCTTTGTTACCGATGTTACAGAGAATCAGCTTTCAGGTTCACAGAATGTTTCGTTTACTGTTCTTAGGCTTCGTCAGTAATATCTTTTAGGAACACTAATTGCTAAATTAGTATTTAAATCTTCATCGCTGGAAATATTTTCTTTCGATGAAGATTTCCAAATACATCTTACAAAAAAAGTATATTTTTAGCAGATTGTTTTGTATACAATTTGAGTTATACTTTAAATGATTTGTTCTTTAATTAAAGGAGTTAATAATGGATGATTTTAAAAATAATCAGAATTATACTAAATCATTAAAATCAATTGGCTTGTTTCAATTGATATCCAGCTCAATACAAATAGGTATTTCTCTTATCATCTTATACTCACTAGTAGATATTTTCTTTTTAAATGGAAAACTTGTTTCTATACAGAAATTTGGATCAAATGTATGGTTGTTAGGATTTTCCCTTGTTGTTTCCATTCTGATAATTCTGTTATCATTATTGACAATTACAAAATCAAAGAAGAAAATTCATACAATACTGAAAAATTTGAGTATAAAAAAAGAATTTTCTAACTATCTTCATCTCGAAAACTGTCTGAATAAGACAGAAAAGACTAAAGGTGAGATCCTACAGATTGATTCTCTTGACGATATCCCCTCTAGTGACGAGAGCAAAAACATCACTATTAGTTTAAAAGGGAACATTACTCCAAAACAAATAGTTGATACTCTTACGGAAACATTTCTAGAGATTGAAACAGAACACGATTCTTCAGGTAATCAACCAATAATGGTTTCTCCTAAAAGCGTTAACAACTCAAATGGCTCATTTCAACATAAAATATTTATTGAAAGCAGTCCCAAACCTGCTGATAGAGACCCCAAAAAAATAAATCCGAGACTTATTGCAGCTCTTGCCTTAAGTATTGTTGGAATGCTTGCATTTTCGATTCCTATAATTAAATACCAATACGGATATCACATAACCGAACTAATAAAAATGTTTTTACTCTCAATAGCGGGCTCAGGTTTGTTTTTCTTTGGAAGAGTAATTTTATCAAAAGCAGAAAAACATCTGGGACCAATCTACTATGATTCGATTATACTTTTTGCTGATATTGCCGGCACAATCAATACTTTTGGCAACATTAGAACAAAAGGTTCTCAGAAGGAAGCATCGAACTGTCTGGCAGAAATTCAAGTAGCACTTGCCAGAGTTTCAAGTATATCGTTAATAAATGATCTAAAACGAGAATTAAATTCATTGAGCATAGATTCGGAAACTGCCAAACTCGAAGAAGCAGTAAAAACAAATTTAAACTCTCTGCAAAGTGTTAAAATATCTTACTCTTCTTCAAGAGAACTTGAACAAAAATCAAATTCATCTGAAAATACTAAGAGCATAGAAACTCAAAAAAGTGAATCTCAAGATATAAATCTCGATAACCCGGCACAAATTCAGCCGGATTCAAAATTAAAAGAAAAAGAAATTATCCGCAAAGTCTATACTGATGAACCGACTTCAATCAATGAGCAACAAAAACAGCTGACTAAGATTTGTCCTCAATGTGCTGAAGAAGTTAAATTAGAAGCTCGTATTTGCAGATACTGCAGATACGAATTTACTGAAAAAGATAATCATCCCGCATTAGCTGCAACTATGTCTGGAAACTCAAAAGTATTTGAATTCAATTCCGGAAGAAATTCTGTAATTAATGAAGATGAACATGAAATTCCTAAAGCCGAAAAATCGACTTTTAACAATTATGATTTTGATTCAATTGAGCAACAGAATAAATCGGAAGTTAACTTCAGCAATGATTATTCTGCAACTGAAAGTGTTTCTAAACAAAACTTCTCAGAAATAATCTCACACGGTAAAAAAGAGACACATCCAAGTCTGCAAAAGCCCAGGACCCCTGAAAAGATATCAACTCTTGACGTTAAGATGAAAGATAATGAACCTCATGTGGTTATCAGCGACGACGATATTGATCCTGTTGCTTCTCAGAGCAGAAACGACAATAGCTCTCACCTTTTAAACGGAGATAATTCATCTTCTGGCAATTCTTTGGACAACGTAGCTAATTATTTCGAACAAAAAGTCAATAAACATTCTCAGACTATATCTACTGAAGAAGATATTTATTCAGATCATACAGATAAGTCAATGAATCACCCCGATAACGATGGTGATGAAGACCATGATAAGGGAGACATGAAAAAGTGTCCTAATTGTGGAAGATATGTTCAGTCAAATGCAATTATCTGTGTCTATTGCCAACACGAATTGATTTCTGACAGAGATTTGTGGAAAGTTCTGAAAGCTTTATAAATCTTCCTTGTTATTGTTTTCATTAAAAATAACCATTCTAGTTTTATCACTATACTGTGAAAAACTTATATTATTGTTTCCCTTGAACTTATTCAAAATTGCAATAATCCGCTGTAAAGATGATTTTATATTATTAATTAGTTTAACATATTGGGTTTTGTTGTTCTCACGTTCAATTATAGATTCAAGCATCTCTATATTACCCTGCAATATCATCAATGGTTGATTCAATTCATGATTAGCAGTTACTGCCATCGCTAATACTGAATTTTTCTTTTCCAGTTCAAGTATCTCCTGATGCTGCTTCTCCAGAGTTTTCTTTTGTTCGACAATTTCTTTATTCATTTGGGTCAGTTCTATACTTCTGCTTCTGAATAATTCTGACTCCCTTTTCACAGAGTTGATATCAAACAGGATATTCAATCTCTGGTGATTGTCCAGAATCTGTTGATTAAAAATTTTATCCTTGAAATTGTTGTATTGTTCTAAATGAAACAGAGCTTTTTTGTACTGATTTGTATTCTTTAGATGCAGATAGATTTCGAAATTTACTTCAGCTTTCAAAGCAGATGAGTTTAAACTTCCCGCCATAGAATCAGCAATCATCAGGTATTTTTTTGCTTCAGGAAACTCACGTTCGCTATTGTAAAGCTTTCCTAATTCAAGATTGACTATGCACTTGTTTAGCATATCTTCTTTATTAATCAGAGAAGCTGCTTTCAATAGATTATCTTTTGCTTTTTTAATGTCAGATAAGCGATTGTACAATTTTGACAGGTTTACCAGAGGAGCAATCATTTTACTTACTTTGCCTGAATCAGAAAAGAGTCTAATACTCTTCAAAAACAATTTTTTACTCTTCTCTAATTCATCCATTTTGAAATAAACCAAACCCAATTCATTTGTTGCTTCAGCTACCAAACATTTGTTTTTTATATTCTGAGCAATCCTTATACATCTGTTGTAGTAATCTGAGCTTTTATAATAATCGCCTAAACTTAAATGAATGTCCCCAATTTTTTTATAGATATTGGCAGAAAGCTCAGGATTCTTTTTTTCTTCTATTAATAGCAAGGAATCATATAAATGACTTAGAGCTCTATCATAATTCTCAATGCTAATGAATAATTCTGCCAGACTGAAAATCGTCTCAGCCAACACAATTTTTCTGTCAGTTTTCTGAAACAACTCTACTGAAGTGAGCATAAGATTCACTGCCTTCTCAATTTCTGCCTCCTTTTCGTAAGCAAAAGCTGTATACTTACAGATATAGCCAGAAAGTTCAATCTTTTCATTTTCCTCGCACTCTTGTACCATCTTTATGAGTTCTTCATACTCCCTGATTATCTGAAGCTTATTGTCTTCATTTTTCAATCCTAACTCAGTGTTAAGAAAAGACAATCTTTCTTCATGAGTCTTTTTTTTCAGAAATTCTTCAGTTATCACACCCATTAATACCTCTTCCATTTTTGTATACTATTGATATGCCTCTTCTTCCGTCTATTTTTGTGATAAACGGTTCTTCACACCTAATATTTCGGAAATATTTGAATCCTATGTATGACTGTTTTTCTAACCATTTCCAGTCTATAAAATTTCTTTTGTTATTTCTTAGAACTGACAAATAACCCACATTCATCGAAACAAGATTATGAAAGAAATGTGAACCATAAGAAGCCTCTACAAAATGATTCTCTGTATCAGTTTCAATTATCACCTTTGCATTGCAGATTTGATCCCATTTAACCGGTATCCCCAAAAATCTGTCCCTGGACCCCCACCTACCGGGACCAATGAGGATATATTTTCGATTCTCTTTCATCATTAGAGAATTAATTTTCTCAATTTCCTCAGCCATTTCCTGAGTTTTCAAATTGTTATAGAAATCTTTGTGAAGATAAACAATGTCAAACAAATTTTCGTGAACCCCATTTCCCATTCCTTCATCAGAAAACACCAAAAGCTCTTCATTGTTAACAAGATCAATTT
>JAQVBK010000303.1 GCA_028690365.1 Candidatus Cloacimonadota bacterium | reverse complement strand
GTGCCTGCAACAGAAGAAGTGCAGTCAAAAGTCGGGGTCAGTGCTTCCAGCAGTGCATCGTCTTCGAGTTGGGACAGTGCTTCCAGCAGTTCATCATCTTCGAGTTGGAGTAGTGGTGGCAGCAGTGCATCATCTTCGAGTTATGCCGGGGATTACTTCCCCGAGTTTCAGAAAGTAAGGGTTGATCCAGCTTATAAGCAACTTGAACTTGAACCTGGAGACCGTGAAAACTTTATTGTAACCGTTGAGAACAAAGACAACAAGACAATCGAGTTGAAGCCGAAATCTGTAATCCCTCCTTACACGGAAAATTTCATAAACGAAAGCTGGATCAGAATAAGTCCTTCAGAGGGGACTCTGAAGCCTGGTGAAAAACAGGAATTTCAGGTAGAAGTGAACATACCAAAGGATGCTGATTTTGGAAACTATGCCGTGCTCCTTTCTTTCACGGAAAAGGTACCTGAAGGAGATGTAGCCGGGAGTCCGAATTTCCCAGGCACAATGCAGATGAACTTAAATTTATGGGTCAAGCCTTCAGTCCAGATTCTTGCACCTTATGTAAATGACCTTGTTGAAGCCGGAAAGGATTATACTTATGAAATAAAGCTCAAGAACACAGGCAATAAAGATATTGCAATTTCCCCTGAGCTTACTGAAGGAGGCATCATCTCCGCTGACGCAGGTTTCTCTGCAGGAATGTCGCAGCAGGTCTTTGGAGACGATGCGTTACGTGTCGAAGCTCCTGAGAAAATAAAAGCCGGACAAACAGCTATCGTAAAACTTGAACTTGCGGTTCCTGCTGATGCAAAAGGCAGCTATAGAGGCAGCTTTGACTTGAATATTGACGACCCTGGGATTCGTGAATGTGAGGAAAGGATTTCCCTGAATTTCCGTATTCTTCCAGTGCCTGGGAAACCTTATGAAAATACCTTTGAAGCCGGGACAGACGGCCCTATCACCCTGGATATCAAAGCCAATCAGTATGATTACGGCCTGTATACTACCGGAGGAAACCAGAATCTTAAGCCTTCTTTTAATGTGAGCCTAACAGATCCTTCAGGAAATGAGGTTACCCCTACTCTTGTAAACACAAAATGTAGTGGCTCGATAAACATAGTGGATGATACGTATCCACAGATGTCGTATTCTCTTCCATATATATCCTCAAGAGTTACAAGCAATATGGAAACTAGATACCAGGGAAATTATCAGGGAGGCACCACAACCTTTGTTGAAACCTATACCACGCCTGGAGCTGCAGGAAAATGGACCCTTTCGATCTTTCCCAAAAATACCGAGAGCTTTGATTATACCGTAACAATTGGAGATGCTGAAAAATAAGCAGTTTCCACCTTTTTTCTTTTGAGCTATTTCAAGACTCAAAATTTGCTTTTTTAAGTCTTGTATTTGAGTGACCAATTGAATATCCATTGGTCATCGGTTAAGGAATTTTCTTGCTTGATAGCTACTGATTTTGCATTAGAAACCGACCTTAAATGATGGTCTCTTTACATGAAATCGATACCAAGTTCAAGCTCAGGATCTATTAAAGTATTTAATAAATGTTGAGGATATTGACGCAATTTGTCACGATTCTTCGCTTAACCGAAGACGCATGATTGAATATCTAATTCTAAAAATGATCTTTAAAATCCCACCGATCAAGAAAAAGTTAGTTTTGGAATAGTTCATAAATATGTAAATCATTTAAAACAGATATTATGGAAGATACCTCCTCTACACTCTCAAAATCATTTATTTCAGATGATCCCGAAGTCGAAAAAGACTATTTTAAAAGAAAACCTTTTGCTCAACAAATATCAAATATTATAGTCTCACGAAAGGAGCCAAGTAGTATCGTCGTAGGAATTTATGGTAAATGGGGAGAAGGGAAAACTACAGTACTAAATTTCATCGAAAACGAATTAACAAGAACCGAGAATATTATTTGTATTAGATATAATCCGTGGTATTACTCAGATGAAGTAATGTTGCTCCAAGACTTTTTTAATGTCCTTGCGGGAAAACTTGAAAAGGTAAGCTCTTCTAATGATTTAAAAGCACAAGTCAAAAAATACGGAAAACATATTTCCCAATTTGCCACAAGTAAATCCACTACTATTAATCTTGGACCCTTACAGTTTAATCCATTTTCATCAGATTCTTTTTTGGATTTAACCGAATCTAAGAAAGAAATTCAAGCAATCTTAAAAAGTTGCAATATTAGGATTGTTGTGCTGATGGATGATATAGACAGACTCGACAAGAATGAAATTCAAAGTATTTTCAAGTTAGTGAAATTATCGGCAGACTTTTATTATCTAGACTATATTTTAGCCTTTGATGAAGAAATGGTTGCATCTGCAATAGGAGACAAATATGGTTCTAATGATATTGAGTCCGGTAGAAATTTTCTGGAAAAAATAATCAGTGTTCCATTACATTTACCACAAATTGGTGAAACAGCTTTATTCTATTATTTGCGTGATGGCATCGACAATAACGTTCTTCCAATGATTAAACAGAAATTCACAGAAGAAGAGCACGAAGTATTTATCAAGCAGTTCAGAAAAGGACTACAAGTAAGACTTAATACTCCTAGAATGGCTAAACGTTATCAAAATGCTCTAATTTTTGCTCTTCCGATATTGGAAGATGAAGTAAATATTGTAGACTTGATGCTTATTGAAGGCGTTAGGGTATTTTACCCAAAAATGTACGATTTAATAAAAAATAATGCAGAGGTATTTATAAATAGTAATTTATTACTTGAGACGGAGTTAAAAAAATCATTTGAAAGAATAAATAATGAGATTGAAAGTTTACCTTTTCAAGAACGAGATCCATTTCGAGATTTGATAGCCTTTTTATTTCCTGGATCACAGCGGTTCTCTAATACTTCATACTCTTCTTATCCAGTGGAAAATCAACAATCATTAGCAAGAAAGAGAAGAATTTCTTCTTTACGCTATTTTAATCGCTACTTTTCCTATGCAGTCCCAGCAGGAGATATATCAGATCTTGAGATCGATCATCTCATTGAAAACATTACTAGAACCGAAGAAATAGATGATAGAGAAACTGAAGGGATTTCATCTCAAATCATAGAGCTTATAAAGGCCAATGGTCCAGGATCTGCAGACTCATTTATTTCAAAGATCTATCGGATAAATAACAAACTAGATGTTATAACTTCTCAAAAACTGGCATTATCGATATCTAAACTTTCGGAACACTTTCCAAAGAATTCATGCTTAAATCTTATAGAAGATCTATTACGAAAAATGCCATTGACCACTAGAGTTGCTTGCTCCAAAAAAATGATCGAGTCAGCTAGATCAATTTGCTTTGCATTAAATACTTATTATACTATTAATGGGGAGGAAATGCAGTTTTTAGCAGAAGATACTGAATCTTTAAAAGATATAATAAAGAATCGGATTAAAAATGAAATTATCTCTAAAAATGAACCAATTTACGTAAGATATTCTTGTGGTGGTTTCATATTCCATTTTTTGCGAGACTGCGGTTGCAAAGAAGAATTGAGTAAATATATCGAAAAAACATTCTCTTTGGATTCTAGTTATTCTCTCAAATTTCTAAAGTGTTTTCATATGATCATGCACTCTTCTAGCGGTGAATCAAAGACTTTTATGAATGAAAACTACGATTCAATAGCAGAACTCATTGACCCAGGTATCTTGTATGACGCGCTTCACAATATTTATTCCAACAT
>JAQVBK010000038.1 GCA_028690365.1 Candidatus Cloacimonadota bacterium | reverse complement strand
CAAGCAGCACATCTATCTTTTCTTCTGTAATAAACTCTATCGTAGCAGTCATTCCCGGCAATAGCAAAGATTCAGGATTAGAGGCACTGACTACAACCGTGTAATTCACTACATTCGAGATTGTGGTTGGTTGCAAACGAATCTCTTCGACTTTTCCACTAAACTCCAGATCAGGATAAGCATCCACTCCAAGATTCGCTTTCTGTCCTTTTTTTATCTGCCCAATATCACTTTCATCTACAAGGGCAAAAATCCTCATGGTAGTTAAATCCTTAGCTATCAGAAAAAGTGTGGGTGCAGAAAAACTTGAGGCTACTGTCTGACCTGGTTCAATGTTCCGGCTAATTACCTGACCATCAATTGGAGAACGAATTATGGCGTAATTGTAGAGATTTCTTTCAGCTTTCTGAAGAGAGATTTCTGTCATTTCCAGTTGTGTTTTCTGAATCAACAGATCCATTTCTGATGATTTAATATCCCATTCAGAGATGTACCCATCCTTGAATAAACTAAGATTATCCCTATGTTTGAGAAAGCTTAATTCATATTGAGCTTTAATTTTCTTCAAATCGGCTTTTGCAGTTTTTACGCTTAGCGACAATTGAGTAGTATCTAGAACTGCCAATACCTGACCCTTCTTGACCATTTCATTGAAGTCTACCAAAACCTTTTCTATTGTGCCAGAAACCTGCGTCCCCACTTCCACCGAACCTACCGTTTCCAGAGTTCCCGTACTAGAAACAGAATTCAGGATATTTCCTCTCTGGATATTGGTAAACTCATAAACTGTTTTGGTGTTTGTATTTCTTTTGTTGTAGAAAATAAAACCAGCCATGGCGATTGAAACAAGGATGATTATCGGAATTATTAGTTTTTTCATGTGTTCTCCGCATAGATGAATTTGCAATACTATTAAGTCAGCTTATAGACATTTTTTAATTAATAATCCTGCGAATAATTTTATGCATTGAAGAACACAGAACATAGATGCAAAAACCCCGAAACCGCTATCTTAAAACGATTTCGGGATTCACCTCTGTATTTTCGTAAACACTTATATTTCTCAACAATGCCTATTGGGAAATAATTTACGCTCCAGATTATCTGTAGTTGTTGTAATATCTTCTCAATTCATCCTTTACCGATTCCGATAAACCATACCATCTGATTCCCTGAATTGCTCCTTCCAAGGCATAAAGTCTATTCAAGCAGGCAGAATCGTCAATATTTCTGATCATAACCCAGGTTTGTTTGCTGCCTGTTTCTATCAACTGTTCAATATCTTTTATTCCAATCTCCTTCAATTGATTCTCAAGTACTTTCCCAATATTGGGAAGTTTTGATAATTCACTCATAAATACTCCTGTTGAGAAATTATCCAATTCCATACCCACGGCAAAATAGTAGTTTACCTCTGAAAAAATTTCTCTTTGCCGGTTACAGACATTCGTCTATTCTTCTTCTATTTTTTCGACCAGTTTCTTTAGAATTATCATTTCAGATTCAGACAAAGTTACTCCTTTCCCCATTTTCTGATGATCCGGTGACCATTCTCTGATATCATATTTGGGTTCTCTGTCATTCCAACTAACCAAATTTAATTCCTTTGTCCACCCTTTGGGACTCTCAGAAAGAATGCCCATTTCCTTGACGATTTCAAATTTAATCTCTGCCATAATTCCTCCTTGTTAAACATTTTTTAGTTTTTTTAATCTCATATCACTTTTTTTGAAACCACTCATTACTCAACTTTTCTTACCATCAGCAGCTCTAAGAATAATTACAAACTCACCTTTCGGCAGATCAGTTGTCATAGTCGTAATTTCAGACAATGTTCCCCAAAAGAATTTTTCCTCAGGTTGTGTCAACTTATAAGCTACAACAGCCTTCCGTTTAGCTCCCAGTTTGTTTTTCAGGTCAGTCAGAATTTGTCTGAGGCGATAAGGAGTTTCCAGCAGAATAATATCCCAGTCAGATAGTCGGTTGAGATTTGATATTTCTTTGATTCTCTCCTGTTTGTTAGCCGGTAAAAACCCGTAATAAATGAACTTATCCCTTACAACTCCGCTACCCATCAGAGCGGTCATTATCGAAGAAACCCCCGGCACCGGTGTCACTCTGATATTATTCTGATGACACTGCCAAACAAGATTGTTTCCCGGATCGGCAAAAAGAGGAGTTCCCGCATCAGATATCAGGGAAGCTGATTCGCTATTCATTAGTAATTTCTCAATAATCTGCGGAGTCGCCTCTTTTTCATTGTGTTCATTCAGCAGCACAATTGGTTTAGATATTTCCAGCCTCTTCAACAATGTACTTCCTGTTCGATATTCCTCACAAATCAGAAAATCTGTTTGATTCAACACTTCCACAGCTCTGAGAGTTATATCTGATTTGTTGCCAATATCAGTTGCAACTACATACAATCCTGTCGTTTTTTCTTCCATAATACCTCTATGTCTTAATAATTAATACCTTCTCACCATTGTAATTTGTCTTGAAATATCTGATTATTCCAAACACTATTAAAAACAGAATGATTGCGAGAGATACATTATTCAGAATAATCAATAAAGTAAGATTGTCAGGTTGATAGACAACTTCCAGATTATGTTTGCCGGTGGGAATTTCTACTCCTCTCTGAAAATAATTAACCGGATGAATGGATATCGATGAACCATCCAGAAACGCCTTCCATCCAAAAGGAAAATAATTTTCTCCCATGATAAAAAGAGACTTTTTGTTTGTACTTAAACTAAATATCTTTCTGTTATCGTTCTCTTCCAGCACATCAATTCTGAAACTGTCAGGATATTCAACTGAAAAAGGTCTCTCAACAAAAGTAACCTCTGCAGGATCAAAGTTAGGATTATTCAACATTCTTAACATCACATTTTTATTTCCCATCACAAGAAGCGAATCAGCAAATCTGTATTTTGGTAAATATCTTTTATTAAGATGAACAGTCAGATGATGTTTTCTGTCATAAAAAGCAAAAGTCAATCTATTTAATCTCAGACTGTGTTTATATATTACATATTTCACACCGGTAAGACTCAGGACATTCCAGTTAAATGGAAAATCAAGTTCAAGTTTCCTTTTCAAAGTCGCTTCCATAATCTCTTTGTATCTTCCGACTCTGTAACCCCTTTTCCCATCAATAGTTGGAAATTTTCCCTTTATCATTTCTGCTTTTGCCAGATACTCATCATCTTTATAATTTTCCCTTCTTGTCAGTTCCGGTGGAGTTATTGACAATATTCTGAAGTTTTCTTTGTCTTGAAGGAAAAATTTGGCAATGTCGCTTTTTTCTGAGATGAAGGAATCTGACTCCAGTCCCGAAGAATTATGATTTTCTGAGAAAAACAGAGGATTAACCAAAAAAATCAGACAGATAACAAAAACTACCAATTTCTCAGAAACCTTGCCATTCAGATACAGCATAATTCCTACAATAAATGAAGAAAGGACTAAAATAACCAAAGGGGGTGTAAAAATAGTATTTTGGGAAAAACCAAAAAATAATTTGCCGCAATAGAACAACAATAACAACCCTGTTCCAATCACAAGTTCTTTCAGAGAAATAAAATACGAATCAAAAATCAGAGACAAGAATCTAACTGCAATTATCAAAATAAAGAAATTATACAGGAAACGCAGAATATCTTCTTCCAACAAAAAGGAATTAGAGAAACTGCTATACCTTTCAATGATTCCCAAACCAAACAGAACAGTCAGTGCAAATATCATGAAAACAGTACACTTATAGACAATGTTATCATTTCTCATGTTAATAAAAAGTCCGGTCAGTTGTTCTTTGTTGTCTTCTGTTATATGAATCCGCAACACAAATCTTACTGTAAATAATATGATTAACGTTAACGAAAATGGATTTATTATAAGTAAATTTATCTGAGGAGTTGTCTTGTCAAAAATCAGCAGATCATGGAAACTTCGGGAATAGAAAAGAGGATATGAAACCGTCAAAAGAGCAATCAATATCCCTGCTACAATCATCATCAGAAAAATAAATCTCTTCCGCCAATTGTAAATGGTGGAATTACTGAATGAATAAATCAGCCAAAATGATAATATTATGAAAACTGTCGGCAGAAAACCCTTAAAATAGCCGGTCATCAGTTGACCTGACAGAAAAAATGTATAAAAGCCCAGCGAGAGAGAATCGAGCTTTCGCTTCATATAATTTAGAGACCAGATTATCCATGGCAAAAACATCAACGCCCGTATTTTATCAGCATTATCTGCCATGAGCAATGACAGCATCAATTCAGAAGAGGCAAACAGAAATGAGCCGAGAAACGCTGTAAGCGGCTTCATTCCGGCTCCATAGAGCATAAAATATACTCCTACTGCACTAAAAATCACGTACACAACCCGCCAATTGAAAATAGAACCGAATAAAAGCAGAATTCTGTTAATCCAGATCAGAGAAAATGTCGCCGGAGACATAATATTCGGAACTCCGCAATACTCCAAAGAATTCCAGAATGTTTCAGGTAAATTGACCAGTGAGTCCACACTGCACTCCGGAAATTTGATTCCCATACTGCCGACAAAAAGATAGTAGATAAAAACCGCTACAACTAAAATCGACAGATGAATGAGATGCTTTCGGGTTTCATCAAAGATGGAAAAAGGCTCAGGTTTAATGTTTTTGATGATTTTCATTTCTCTAACTCAAAAGGCAAAACAGTCCAGAGCAATTCTTATGGTTAAATCGCCCTGTTCGGACATTGATGTGTAGTTCTTCTCCTGCAGTAAACGACAAAATGTAGCATCTTGCAAAAGCTCTCTTCGAAAAGCAAAACATACAGGATCAAATTGCTTAATATCGGAAACATTCCCACTGTAGAGATATGAAATTGACATCGCAATGCGTTTATCAGAAACCACTTTTGCTTCAAGCAGATAATCAGTAATCTGCTGTCCTTTATCTTTATAGCTATTTGAAACGGGAATCGTAATTATGTCAATTTCCCGATTGAATTTTAAATGAGTAAGCATCAGAGTAAAAGTGTGCGGAGCATAATTACAATCTGAATCAGCGATGATAATGAACTCCATATCTGAATCAAACATTCTTTCAATGTTGTCGGACAATTCAAAACGTCCCTGATAAAGTTTCTTTGCAGAAAAATGAATTCCCTTTGTAAAATAAACTAAAGATTCTCGTGAGACAGATAGTGTTTTTAAGGCAGCCTCTATCACTTTTTCAGAAGAAGAACCGTCTCTTTCGCTGATGAAGGAATCTATGATGTCATTTTTTGGCTTAAAACTACCGGATAACTCCTGCCAGAGAATTTGGGGAAGCTCTTCCATTTTACTGAAGGTTCTTCCAATTGAACGATAGCGATATTCAAGGTCGTCAGGATTATATTTTGGAAGTTTTTTTTGTAGTGGACTGTCAAACAGAACCACCGGTTTCCCCAAAGCTGCAAATTCATATATAACTGAAGAAACATCGCTCAACAGCAAATCTGCTGCGGCAAAACAGCTGTCCACGTCATAACCTTCATGGAAATAGATATCTGTTGAATCAGCCGCTAGTTGACGGTATTTTTTCGCCCAATCACTCTGTGCTACTCCGTGCAGTTTTATTATTATGTTGAAATATGACGGGATATATTTCCTTAAATCAAATTCCATAAATGGAATCAGACTGAGTTCCGGATTGAAAGTAGGGGCAAAGAGAATGGTTTTGTGATGAGGGTTGAGCTTCATTTCCGATAAGATTTTCAGTTTGTCATATTTTGCTGAAAAGATTTTGTCCAACTTGGGAATTCCGGTTACGGCAATTGGACGGTAAACATTTTTCTCCAGTTTCTGCCGGTGAACTTTGCCCGGGACACAAATCAGATCAGCGCAATTTTCCCTTCTCATCAATAAGGTGTCAGTGTAGAAACTGCCTTTGCAGATGGTGCCGTGCCCGATTGAGACAATCTTACCCAGTCCTTCCACTTTTTCGTAGGACGAGTCACAGACAAAAGTGATGTCAGGAGCATACTCATAAGGTTCAGTTACAATAGTGTATTCAGCGCTGACATTTTTTCTGAGTACTTCTGTACGCGCTCCGACAGTTTTGCCGGAATCCTGCAGCTCCTGAAACTCAAATGTTAAAATGCCGATTTCACCCAGACTATTTTCGGATATGTAAGCAATCAGGTTGCGAAACAACTCAATGTGGAACTCTCTCTCTACAAAGAACAGGAATTTCGTCATCTACCTATTTCTTCTTACATTTTTTACTGCGACTGAGTGAAAGTCCGCCGAATCCGCTGATAACGGCTATGTAGAATCCCAGATCATACAACCAGCCGATATTTGCTTTTTCGTAAATACGAATATCACGATTAAAAAATCCAATTATCAGAGAAATTGGCGCTATCCAGCCGTGCCAGATGCCCCAGAAGAAACCTGCTTTGTTCTCACTGTTGTTGCGACCATCTCCGGGCACACAACTGATAAGAAGTACGGCAATCAACAAAATTGCAACCATTTTTAATTTACTGCTCATGAGACCTCCTGAGGATGTGTTGTTCATAGTTTATCAATTTCTGACTTGATTGTTTGATTTAACATTTTTATTCCTTGTATTTTTTTTCATTTTTTTACTTTAAAATAACGAGCATTTACATTGATTTGTTTTCATTATTACTTGAGTTATATCTAATTGAAGCATGAAATGCTAATCCTCGTTTAGTAAGTTTATACTTTTGTTTAGAACTGTTAGGCTTTTCAGGAATAGTCCACTCAATAAGTTTGTCAGATAGTAACTTATTAATAACAACTTTCAATTGCCCTGAAATACTTGTATGTCCCAGCGCAACAGCTAATTCCTTTTTGGATTGTTGTTTTTCTGACAGCCTTAGTAGAATAGCAATATACAAAGACTCGGGCTGTGACTCAGGCTGTGACTCGGGCTGCGACTCGGGCTGTTTATTGGCGGGGTACAAGCTTTTTTCACAGTTCTTTTCTGTTTTTACGAGTGTTTCTACCGCACTTTCTACCGTCGTTTCTACCGGCGTTTCTACCGGCGTTTCATCTATTTTTTCTTCATTTCCGAGATAATCATTCTTATAAAATTGTATCTGAAAAGAGTTTGCCGGCTCATTGATTTTCATTTCCAGTTCAGGATAATTTTTTAGTTCTTCAATTATTTTCTTAAAACCTGAGCCCCATTTCTCAATTAAGCCACAATCTTTAAATACTGGCGCAATGGTTCTGTTTCTGATTTCGGAAGGGTTATTTCCCAAATCAAAGATATCAAAGGATGGCATTAATCCACCCGGGCTGGTTATCTCTATCATATCATCAAAGATTGCCAGTTTTATATCTGAACCAAGAATAGAATAGTCTCTGTGAACTACTGCATTAATAATCGCTTCTCGAATAGCAATCAAAGGATATTCCCACCTGTCTTCACGATAAGTTCCTTTGATGACTGAGCTTTTTGCGATGTTTCTTTTTACAAAATTCATAGCTTCATCAGGTTGAAGGAAGATTGGAGACTGACAGGTGAATTGATCCAAAAATTCGCTGGGAGTAGTGCCCTTGAATCTTGCACATTCAATTTGAGCAAAGGGGAAAAGCGTTTTTCTGTATTCAAAATCACAAAAAAGGAAATAGGCGTTTGTGGGATGGAGTTTTTCTCTTTCTCTTTTTAGCAATTCAAGAGAAACCATATCACTTTCCGAAATAGATCTATTAGTATTTTGTTTATAAAATTCGATGAATGAATTCAGCTTTGGTAAATTTTCAGAATAGTCATAAACAGGCAGAGAATCGTAAGAAATATTTCTTTTCTTGTATTCTAACTCAATAATTTTATTTTCATCAGCTAATTTATTTGTTGAGCCAATTCTTATATAAACACCTGCTTGTTTTCCTTTTGCCTTATGGTAATAAGGAATATTACTTCCAGGATATATCGTAATGACGAGAACTAACTTGTCCTCAATATTATATATTCCAATCTCAGGCAATATGGTTGGATAGCAGTTATCAAAAATAATCTGAGATACTTTTTCTTCCATCGCGAAAATATCAGCTTCCGGTATTCCAATAATCTCTTTTGTTTCGTTTTCAATGCCGATGAAGATTGTCCCGCCAACAGTATTACTAAAAGCTATGGCTGTTTTTATTATTTGATCTTTCTGGGGAAAATCTCTTTTGAACTCTAATCTTCTACCTTCAAAACCTTTTGCTATCAATTCAGTAATTTTGTAACCCATAAAATCCCTTCTCTATGCAATTCATTCTGGCAAAATGTGTTTACATCAATAACATCTTGTCTGGTTTTCTTCTCCGAAAAATCCATAATACTTCCCTCATCATCAGTCAGATTTACCAACGCATCTCCTTAATTCATTCTTCATTCTTTTCCAAGTTGAAATATTCCCAAACAGCATTTGCGATTTTGAGACTCTCTCAGAAATAATTTCAAAACTTTTTAAACTTTTCAGGTGTCAAGCTCAAATTAATTATAGGGGATTATGCTTACATAATAAGTTCTGCAAATATCATTTGACTTTCAAAGTGCTGTTTTTTTTCTGCTTGTAGATTTAAAAAGCTGAGATGATGATAGATGCAAAAACATAGAAAAGCTATTTAGGAGGATAAATGAGAAAAGCACTTTTGTTAATTATTACTATTTTTGTTGTTTTAAGCTGTACTAAAAAACAGCCCATACCGGAGGCTGCCGAAGTAAATCTTGAAAAATCGCAAGCTGAATACTTCTCCGGTTACACTGAAGAAATCTCCTCCGATCAAAATGCAATTCTGCGTTTTGCTCAACCTTTGCCCTTTGCCCGAGGGAAAGAAATAACTGACACCTTTGTTTCATTCGACCCCAAGGTTTCTTTCAAAACTGTCTTAAAAAATCATCATGAGCTGGAATTGGTATTTGATAAAGAACTTACGAAAAACACATATATGATTTCAGTGGACATCGGCAAAATTTACGGTAAAGAGATTGATCCGTTAAAACTTCCGTTGAGAATTTCGCGCCGAATGTTGACAAGATTATCAACCTCTTTTGATGCAAAGGAGGGATTGAAAAGATTTTCAGCTTTTTTCTCCTTTAGTGGCAGCGAGTTAACTGAAGATAATGTAAAGAGCGCAGTTTCTTTGTCCATGGACAAGAGTTTGTTGAATTATTCTCTGCAGAGAGATGATGACAACAAAGGCTGGATTTTACAGACTGATTATCTTGATATGAATAGAAATCAAAACATTGAGATTCTTTTCAGGAAGGATGTTCTGGTTCTGGATCAGGAAATCCTCAGAAACTTTCTTATTCCGGATGAAATCAAACTCGATATTATAAATACTCATTATGAACAGATTGAAAGCAAATATGTCGTTGTTGTCTCTTTTTCCGAATTTCTGGATTTTGGACAAAATATTACAAACCTTATTTCAATTGACGGTATTGATGATATTGGAATCAATAAAGTTGATAATAGAGCGATTATCAGTGGTAGTTTTGAGGCAAACAGGACTTATAAGGTTACTGTTAAAAAGGGAATTCTTGCCACTAACGGTTATAAATTGGCGGAGGACAAAACTGTTCAGATTCAAATACGCAATGAGCTTGCCAACATGATGTTTGCCGGTGAAGGTAATATTCTTACTTCGCTGGGAGATAATAAAATCAGATTCCGTTCCATCAATGTTAAGACCGCAACTGTCATTGTGAAAAAAGTCTTTGAAAATAATCTGGGATTTTTCCTTCATGACCGAAATATTTCCGGAAGCGATTATTACTGGAATTTCAGTAGATTAGGAATTGTTCTTCACAAACAAAAGATAGAAATCGACTCTCAACTGAATACCTGGGTGGAAAATGATCTGGATTTGAATAAGATTCTGTCGGGAGATAGAACCGGTCTTTACACTGTGGAGATTAACTTCAACAATAACGACTGTATCGGAAAAAACGGTAACAATAAGAGATTGTCGAAAAATATCATTATCTCGGATCTCGCTTTAACCATGAAAGAAGGGAAGAGTTCCATTATTGTGGCAACGGACCTGGCAACAAATCAACCGGCTGCCAATGCCATGATTTATGTTATGGATTACCAGAATCAGCTCGTCGTCAGCGGAAAAACAGATTCTAAGGGATTTTTCCGCTTTGCACCTAAACCATCAGCTGAGATACAACCTGAAGAAAACTATGAAGAAGATTATTATTACTATGATCATTCACCTCAATCTACCAGTAAAATTCACTATATTCTCGCTGAATATAAAGACTCAAAAACCATTCTCAATCCCAAAGAAATGCGCTGGAATACTTCTACTTTTGATGTAAAAGGTGTTGAGTATTCTGATAAAGGAACTGCTTTCATCTATACAGAAAGAGGAGTTTACCGTCCCGGAGACGAGATTAACTTCACCATGATCTTCAGAAATAATGAGGGAAGTTTCCCGGAAAATCAACCGGTCATTATTACAATATTCGATCCAATGCAAACAAAAATTCTTAACACAACTCTGACAAAAGGAAGAGACGGAGTTTTCACTTATCGGTTTGTAACAAGTGACGATTACAAAACCGGAAACTGGCAGCTAAAATATGAAACCGGTGGTATCAGCGGAAGCACGAACTTCAAAATTGAAACTGTTGTCGCAGAACGACTGAAACTCGAAATAGTTCCTGAGTTTACCATGATGAATCATGAGCATATAACTAATCTTATTGAACTGAAAGCAGCATACCTGTTTGGAGCACCGGCTAAAAATCTCAAGGCTTCCATAACTGCCAATTTCAGTCTGAATAAAAGAAAATATCAGTTGTTCCCTAACTTCACATTTTACAATTCAACTGTGGATTTTTATCAGAACAAAGTTAGTGTTCTTTCCGGAACCACCAATGAGGAAGGAATTGCCTCGATCAACTGGAAACGACCAGACTTCAGTGAAGCCCCCACTGGGATTACCGTTCAACTGGATGCTGAAGTAATTGACGAAGGTGGCAGAGCAAGCAAAACCACCTCATTCATTGGTATTGATCCTTTCCAGTATTATGTCGGAATTAAACTTCAGGAGAAAATGATTTCTTACAGAGACGGTTCCGTAGAAGTTATCCTGGTTGATCCGGAAGGCAATCCGGTAGTAGGAGAACAGCTAGAAGTTAAAGTTTACCAAAACAACCGCTACTGGTGGTGGGATTATTCCTGGGAAGCAAGAAATTCCCGATCATACAAAAATTCCAATGACACTAATCTCGTATTCTCAAGAAATGTTAATTCAGAAAGCAAGCCGGTAAAAGTAGATATTGGTAGCCTATCTTATGGAAAATACCTCGTTGAAGTAACTCATAAAGCAGAAAGAGGTCACACAGCTTCCTCATTTTTCTATCCACGCTGGTGGGGTGAGACTCAGGGTGGAATCATGGAAATCGGAGCAATGCAAATCAGAACTGATAAAAAGGAATATCTGGTTGGTGATGAAGCTCAGGTTCAATTTGATGCGCCTGAAAACTGCCGGGTATTGGTTTCACTGGAAGACAACGACAATGTCAGAGATATCTATTGGATTGAACCGGAAGTGAAAGACGGCAAAGCCATTGTGAAAATAAAAACTGATTCCAACATGATACCCAATATCTACTGCACAATTTCAGTTCTTCAGAACATCATAAACGATAACGACCTGCCTATACGCAGCTATGGAACTATACCAATCAAGGTAATAGATCCGCAAACAGTTAACAATCTTGAAATCAGGACTCCCGAGATAATTAAACCCAACTCAAAATTCACAGTGGAAATTCAATCAGAACAAAAACGAAAATCTCAGGTAACCATCGCAGTTGTTGATGAAGGTTTACTTTCACTGACTAATTTCCGTACTCCTGCTCCCTGGCAATACTTCTTCCGAAAACGCCTTCTAAAAATTGCCACTTTCGATAATTACGGATTTGTAATGGGAATAATGAAAGGTGATGTTTACAAGACATTCTCAGTAGGTGGAGATTTTGACTTAGAAACAGTTATGGCGGGATTAGAAAAAAAGAAAGAAATCAATGATTTGCTGGAAAAAAAAGCAAAGCGCTTTGAAGCTGTCAGTTTCTTTTCGGGAATTCTGGAAACAGATATTAACGGATATCTATCTTATGAGTTTAAGATGCCTCATTATATTGGAGCAGTAAGAGTTATGGCGGTATCGGCTGTCGGCAATGCTTATGGCTCTGGTGAAAAAACTGTTCCGGTAAAAGATGAACTGATGATTCAACCGACTCTGCCCAGGTTCATCTCTCCTGGTGACCAGTTTGTGATTCCGATTGAAATCTTTGCCGATAATCCCGAAATAAAAAAAGTTGATATCAATATAAACATAGACGGACCGGTTAGTGTTAAAGAGAAAAAGCCTATTACTGTGACATTTGAGAAACCTGAACAGAAGCTGGTTTTTGTTGACGCTGTTGCTCTGGATGAAATGGGAACTGCAACATTTGAAATTACTGCTGTTTCCGGTGTTTTCAGTAGTCAGAGAACTATCAATCTTCCTGTCTACCCCAGCATGCCCACAATCTACAAAGGTGAAACAAAGATTATCGATCATGGTTCTTCTCACAGCTTTATGGTTCCCGATGACGGATATCCCGGTTCCATGACAGCCAATATACAAATATCCAAACTGAAAAAACTTGATTTCAAAGAGCGACTGAACTGGCTGATCCGCTATCCATACGGTTGTCTGGAACAAACGACTTCAGCAGTTTTCCCTCAGCTCTTCCTGAAAGATCTGGCAGCAGATGAAAATCTGACTGTTTCAAGAATTGATAAAAACATCAATGAAGGAATCACTACGATCAGGAAATTCCAGACACCTGCCGGTGGACTTGGCTATTGGCAGGGAGATAATCATTATCATTCCTGGACAACAAATTATGCACTTCATTTCCTCCTCGAAGCAGACAAGCAGGGCTACTTTGTTCCCAAGGATTTTTTGAATGGATTACTCGACTGGACTACTTCCCTGATTAAAAGAAATTTCCCTACCAATACTACAGAATATACGAATCAGGTTTATAGTCTGTATCTTCTCGCTTTAGGTCAAAAACCCTATCTGCAGGGAATGAACATCATTTATGAAAGTCACCTTGATAAACTGCCGCCGGTCTATCAGTGGTTGCTGGCTGCCACATATAAACTTGCCGGCAGCAACAGTACCGCTTCCGATATACTCACAAAAATAAATCCTGATTTCCCCGAGCAATCACTCAAAGATTATCATAGATATTCCTGGGGTTCCCCACTGCGTGATGAAGCTATTTTACTCATTGCTTACAACATATTGGACAAGAAAACAGAAGCATTTGACCTCTTCAATCACATTGCAGAAGAAATCTCGGGGAAAGATTGGTACTCAACACAGACTCTTGGTTTCTGCCTTACTGCCATGGGTGACTTCTACCGAAAGAATAGGGGATACTTCGATTCCGATTCTGAGATTAGCGGTACTATCGTTTTATCTGATGGACAACGTAAGAGATTCTCCTCTAAGCAGGTAGTCTTTAATCTCCCGTTAAAGGGACAGTTTGGCAAAAGTGTAACCCTGATGCTTGATGATAACATTGAGTTGGAAAAAGCGTTTGTCACTTTGAACTGGAATGGAGTTTCCATGTTGGATTTTCTTCCCACCCAATCTAATGGATTAGAAATGAGTATTCGTATTAGAAACAATGATGGGGAAAAGACTAGCGGAGACACTTTCTATCAGGGCGAAGTTTTTGAAGTTACCATCACCGTTGATAACAAAACTATGCAGACTCAGGAAAATCTGGCTCTGGTTCAATATCTTCCGGCAGGTTGGGAAATCGAAAACGACAGAGTTTCAGAATTTTCTGCCCTAAATACAGAAAAAAATTACGATTACCTCGACATTCGGGATGATAAAATCATGTGGTTTTTCGAGCTGCCCGGCTCAAATCGAAGTAACTCAAACAAAAAAATCAAGAGCTTTACTTTTAAGGCAAGAGCAGTAACTCAGGGCAATTTCAAACTTCCTTCAGCTTACTGCGAAGCAATGTATAACAGCAAAATTAATGCCTCTTTAAAAGGTAAAAATATCAGAGTCTTACCGGCAAAATAACTAAATGGTTCTTTCAGGTAAACAGAAAAAAAGAATTCTAACTACGTCAGCAGCAGTAATCATCTTTCTGCTGCTGTTGTTTTTATTTATTCCGGACGGCACTATACTGAACACAAGGGATTATAGCCGTGTAGTACTTGATAAAGATGATAAAATTTTACGAGTTTTTCTGACAGCTGATGAACAATGGCATCTTCCACCTGATCCTGACTTTAAAATTCCCTACAAACTGGAATCCGCAATTCTGACTTTTGAAGATAATTGGTTTTATTATCATCCAGGTTTCAACCCTGTCTCGATAATGAGAGCTTTCATGCAGAATATAAAAGAAAAAAGAATCGTAAGCGGAGGCAGTACTGTCACTATGCAGTTGGTTCGGGTAACAAAAGGTCGTCACAGAACTTATTTGAATAAGTTCATAGAAATTTTGCAAGCAGTCAAAATTGAAATTCTGTACTCCAAAAAGGATATTCTCCGAATGTATTGCGAACGTGCCCCTTATGGCGGAAATATTATTGGCGTATATGCTGCCGGATTAAAGTATTTCCAAAAAAAACCGGAAGCTCTTTCCTGGAGTGAAGCTGCCACTTTGGCTGTACTGCCTAATTCTCCGGGAATCATTTCTCCAGGGAAGAATCAGGAAACCCTGATCAGTAAAAAAAACAGACTCCTCAAAAAACTGTACGACAAAAGATATCTTACTTTGGCAGAATTAAAATCTGCGCTCAATGAACCTGCCCCCGATGAAGTTTCTCCTTTTAACTTTCTAGCTCCGCATTTTACCGAGTTTGTTAAACGCAAAACTTCCGTTCCCGTAATTGAAACCACCATAGATTCACAACTACAATTAAAGCTGCAAAATCTGTTTAAAAACTATGGTGAAAGAATCAGAGAGCTTGGTATCCAGAATTGCTCAGGAATTGTTATCGACAGCAAAACAGGTGAAGTCAGGAGCTGGATAGGTTCGCAGGATTTCCTGAATACTGCTCTTTCCGGACAAGTAGACGGAGTAATTGCTCCCCGCTCAACCGGCTCTATTCTTAAACCATTTCTCTATGCGGCTGCTATCGATGAAGGCTTGATTCTCCCTGGAACGGTCATTCTGGATGTCCCTACTCATTATCGTAATTACTCTCCCGAAAATGCTGACTTCAAGAATTATGGATTCGTCACTGCTCAGACAGCTCTGGTAAAATCTCTCAATATTCCTGCCGTTAGATTGCTGAATAAATATGGATTGTACAATTTCTACTCATTTCTGAAAAGTGCCGGAGTTTCCACTCTCTTCCGAACTGCTGACGAATATGGATTGACGTTGATTATTGGTGGTTCAGAAATTAAGCTTTATGATCTGGCAAAACTCTACCTCGGATTAGCCCAATGCGGAACTTTCAGCGATATTGTTTATTTGCGCAACAGCCCGGTTCTAGAAAAGATTAGATTACTCAGCAAAGGTTCCTGTTTTTTGACTTTAGAAATGATGAAAGAAGTCAATCGTCCATCCGGTGAAGCTTTCTGGCGGGTTATTGGCAACAGAAGAAACATTGCCTGGAAAACAGGAACCAGCTTTGGTCACAGAGATGCCTGGGCAGCCGGAGTTACTCCCGAATGGACTGTTTGCGTCTGGGTGGGTAATTTTCCCGGTACTTCCAATCCCGAAATCAAAGGCGCTGAGATAGCCGGTAGTCTGATGTTTGATGTTTTCAATCTTATATCCACTTCCAATGATTGGTTTGAAGAGCCATTCTCTGAGATGAAATCCATAGCAGTTTGCCATCACACTGGTTTTATGGCGGGAGAATACTGTACTGAAATCGATACGGTTCTCAGTCCCGTAAATGCAAAAATGCTTAGAAGTTGTCCTTATCACAAGAAGATTTTTCTAGATGCTGCAGAAAATTATCAGGTTTGCTCTCTGTGCTGGGATAGTGAAACCAAGAAAGAGAAAATCGTCCTTCAGTATCCACCACCTGTAGCAGAAATCCTCAGAAATCAGGGCTATACCATCTACAAAATACCTTCACATAATCCGCATTGTCCGCAATATCTGGCTTCATCCCAGATTGCTATCAGATATCCCACTTCGGAGACAAGAGTGCAGGTTCCCCGTGATTTTTCAGGAAATTATCAGAAAATAGTTTTTGAGGTATCCCATCTGAAAAAAGATGTGGAATTATTCTGGTATTTAAACGATAAATATCTCGGTTCAACTATAGGAACACATCATTTAAGCGCAGATGTTGAGACGGGAGTTAATACTTTGTATGTTATCGATGAAAATGGTGACAATTGCGCTGTAAAATTTCAGGCATTCAGGTTTTAGTTATTCTTCCTGAGTGAGTTTGGCATTCTTCGAAAAAGAAACAATCTCCGAAAAATTCAATCTTATTAGAAACAGCGAGATAAAACCGGCTGCAAAGATTATTATTGAAGTTAAAAGATGAGAGAAAGTCACCGCTGCACTGGTCAAATCTTTATCAATCTGTAAGGCAAATGAGAAAATTACAACCCACATGAACTGATTGGAACCCAATTGTGCCGGTGGAGTAGGCAATATGTAAGTCAGATTCATGAGAGTATAACCAAACAATATCTGCCAATAAGTAACTTCTGCTCCAAATGAAACAAATACTGAATAGACATAGAACACTTCCAAAAAAACTGCAATTAAAGTTAGTGAATAAAGCCTCAGATAGTCTGTTCTCCTGCCTTGCATAATCTCCATACCGTGGAGAAAATTTGTAAAGAAAAGACTAATCCGTTCCCGATATCTTGCAGGGAAAATTTTGGTTAATACATTGAAAAACTCAATACTTTTATTCTTTTTCAGGATTATCAACAAAAAGAAAGCCCAGAAAAGCAGAAATATTGCCAGTAGAGCAGATATTACCCAAATTAGTAGTTTGCTTAGAGTTACATTTATCAACGGAATCATTATCAGAACTACGAGAATTGGAAACAAATCACACAGTTTATCGATGAAAACTGAAGGAAGACTTCTAGATATTGGTACACTGTTTTTATTCTTCAGAATCAGGCTTTTCGAAATCTCTCCCGCTCTGACTGGGATAAGGTAGTTGATGAGTAGTCCGGAATAAAAATACGATATGCTTTCTTTGATGCTCATCCTGTAAACCGGTTTCAGAATTATCCGCCACCTTAGGCTTCTTACCACATAGGCAAGGATATAAAACAATGAAAAGAAAAGTGCTCTTTTGACATTGAAGTTGTGCCAATAATAAAGAAACTCAGACCAATTCACCATCTTAATCCAGAGGAGGAGAAACACAACACCGATAATTGAGCCGATTGCTATTTTTGAATACTTCATATCTATATTTTATAAATCCATTGAATTATCTGATTCTTCAACATTGGAGAATCTTAATTCTACTTTTTTCTGCAAGATATCTCTAAAATTCTCATAATGAAATCCTTGTCTGTAAAGATAGGTGGCAATTTTATCATAGATTTCACGTCTGTTTTTTTTCTTTTACATATGTATTTTCAGTTGCCTGTTAATGAGAGTTGTTAATATCTCATTTTCATCTTCCATAGAATACGATTGCAAAGCAG
>JAQVBK010000302.1 GCA_028690365.1 Candidatus Cloacimonadota bacterium | reverse complement strand
AACCTCTTGGTTTTGATGATTTGTTCGATGTAGACTATGTTGACGAAACTATTGACTGGATATTTGACGAGGATATTGTGTCGTACGCAATTGATACTCGAGAAGAGGAACCTCTTGGTTTTGATGATTTGTTCGATGTAGACTATGTTGACGAAACTATTGACTGGATATTTGACGAGGACATTGTCGATTATGCGATAGCAACATATGATGAAGAGAAAGAAAGAGAATTTAGAGAATTACAAGAATTACAGATGCAATTGTTGACGGAATTACACGAAAAAAGCAAACGCGTTTACAATCTCATTCGTGTTGTTGAAGAAGGAACGGACGATAGTTTCGCATTAGAACCAGTTAGGTTTGACTCGAATTTTGTCTCGAATTTCAATATTGCTATCGAGAAAGGGCTAGAACCCGACCTCAGAGGTTTCGAAGAAATACAAGAAAAGAAGATAAAACAAGATGGAAAATTCTATGATGAACTCACAGAAGATCAACAACAAATGTATCTTGCTAATGGTGGAGATCAATATTTCAGAGGGCTTTTGTATCCAACGGGTGAAACAATCGAAGATGTGGAAATTTATGCAATGCCTCGAGCAGTCAGGCGATACAACACATTCGACATAGATGTTGCGAGATTAGTTGATCAAGATGAAACACCAACAATAAAATCAGAAAGAAGAAATATCATAGGTTATGTCACAAACGATCAAGAATCAATTATGAAACTACTTATTGAACGAAATTATATCTCAAACGTTATCGAATTAGGAGGTATGAAATTCTTCACCCCACTTGTTCCAGGACGTTTTATATTAGAACCAGCCGAATTAATGACCCCAGAAGCTTTCAGTCAAATCATCGACGGGTTTAATGAGTTTTCGTTTTCGAATTTAGTTTTGCGAAGTACTCCAACCAATTGTTTTAACGAAATATTAATCAATTATGGTCTCACTCCTTTTCCAGAATCACCTAGTATGTTGGAGATAATGGCTCGTGGAAATTATCCTTTTCATATAATTGGTCCCAATATGAATGTTATACTCCAAGGCAATCATCTCGCGAAAAACAACAGAGTGATGATATTTGCAGGTCATGCGTACATTGTCATTAAAGAGAAAAAGTTGGAAAAACAAATCGTGAAAGAAATTCCAGAAATAGCCATTTCATCAAACGACATTCCAGTTAACATACAGGTCTGTGACACACTTGGTTGTAAATATGTTTCAGGAGTAATTATGAATAGGATTCAATACAAACTTGAGCTTCCAGTTTATAAATATAAAGTTGGGAGTAAAGTTGTCAAACGAACAGAATATGTGTTTGTTGAAGATCCTATTGAAACTCCCGTAGAAACCATTGAAGAAGTTATCAATGAAAACATCGACGAATCTACTTTTATCAATGAAGATTTGAATTGTTGGGGAGATGACACAGAAGAAATTATCAATGAAAACATCGACGAATCTACTTTTATCAATGAAGATTTGAATTGTTGGGGAGATGACACAGAAGAAATTATTAATGAAAACATCGACGAATCTACTTTTATCAATGAAGATTTGAATTGTTGGGGAGATGACACAGAAGAAATTATCGAAGAAATCAAACCAAAACAAGGCAAAATAGTTGAACAGATAATTGAAGAAATAGTTGAAGAAACAGAAGAATATACAACTATGTTCCCAGTAGACGCCGCACTACATTACTTAAAACGTTTTAGTAGTCCCTTCAGACCAAAAGATTATAATGATTATGCTATTCGTGTTCAACTGAAAGGTTGTCAATCAGATGTAGATTATTTCAATGTTGATATGATACAATCTTATAAAACAAGCCTGTTGTCACTGAAATGGATTCCTGTAAACGTTCGTGGTTATCCAGATAACTCTTGCACAAAAAACACAATTATATTTAAAACGCTATTGCCTTCCAAAGATAATATATTGCCTCCAGGTTATTACACAATAGATGCTATAGATTATTTCGACAAGGAATTTTGTCAATTCTTTTCTGGAGAATCTCAGAGTTTCGATGACGCGAAAGATGTTTTGGAAAAACTCATAACGGATTTTGAAATTCCATTCGAAAAATCTAGATACATGCAATATTCAAACAAAACCATCTCAGCCAAAGCACAATGGAGAATATTAATCGGGAAGTTAACAATGTCGTTATCAACAAAAAAGACTATTGTAGACACAGATCATCTTATAAAATATGGTGAATTTGTTATGAGTGGTTATGAAACAAAAACCACAGATTGTTATTATCAATTCATTGACGGCTTACATTCTTTACACATAGCAGTAATGACAAAACAGAAAATTGAAATGTATAAGATGATTCAACGTTGTGTTGGATTAAAATTTGTTTACATAGATGGGATATATTGCGAGAAGATACGAGGCGCTATCGATACAACCAAATGGCATGTAAAAGAAAAGCAAAAAATAAATGAACACCACACAATCAACACAGATTATGATAGATTTCCAACAAACGATTCGTTAAAATCATTAACACCTTTAATAAAACTATTGTATTCTCGTGCAGGTTACGGAAAATCATATTTGATAAGACAACATTTGAAAGACGGGTCACACGTAGTAGTTCCAACAAATAAACTAGCCAAAGCATGGAGAAGAGAATTAGGGATGAGAACTTCAATAAGAGTTTATACAGCTGCATACTATTTCGATACACACGTCAAATTAAATAAGCCAACAATGATTGTTTGTGATGAATGTTTCAGCACTCCGGTTAAATATCTATCTTCGTTATACACAATTGGAGATATCTATAACATTCCAACGTTTTTCGTGGGAGATTTCGATCAAATGTTGCCAGTTGGATGTTTAGAATCGAATGTTACTATTTCAATTTGCAACGCAGATGTATTCACACTTCCACACAATTGGCGTAATAATCTGTGCTACGAGAAGTTTTTGGGAGGTATTATTACACAAGAAGAGGTTGATTTCTTCTTGAAGAAGATATTGTTGAAATACAGTGAACTCGAAGATGTTGAACAAGAAGATATATTTTCGTATAGAGTTGCCGATCAAGATAGGTTCAACAAGATGTATGTCAAGAAAGGCGGAAAGAAATATCGTGTAATGAAAGCGACACATCCAAACAAAAAGATTTTCAACAAAGAAGTTTATGATGTAGAATGGGTTGAAGATTATGTAGATACAGACAAAGACAAGAAAATATTGGATAAACTGTCTAAACCAGGAAATGTTTCGTCACTATATGCAAGCCAAGGTGGAACATTCCCAAACCTAAAAGTAGTTTGTTCAGCCAAATATCTGAAGGACTTTTGTACAAACGCTCGATTGTTTTACACAACTATTTCACGATTAACCAATGAATCTTTCACTGAAGAAGATAAGAGATTCTTATTGGAACACGGTTATTGGATAACTAAAACAGACAGAAAAACATCTCTACTCCAATATAACAAATGTATTCCAGAGTTCAAGAAGTGGTTGATTTCCAATCCAAAGTTCGTAAAGGGACGTCCTTATGGAATGTATCTGAAAAAATACAAAACAATAACAGAACAAAGAAACGTTAGGGGTTTAGAGTCATTATTCACTGAACGTTATTACAACGAAGATAGTTTACAAATAACTATCCCAGTGGAATTATTGGGTGAATGCAACAGAAACATGAATAAATATGTGCATACGTTTGAGAGAGTAGTTGAGAGAATAGCTGTTTGTGAAGTAGAATTCGGGAAG
>JAQVBK010000301.1 GCA_028690365.1 Candidatus Cloacimonadota bacterium | reverse complement strand
CCAATAAGATACTTGCTTCAGATATAAAAATATGTGCCACCAGCGTTAGAGTTCCCGTAAGCTATGGTCATGCCGAAAGTATTTATGCAGAATTCGATAAAGAAGTAGATATGTCAAAAGCTGTAAATCTTCTGCAAAATAGCCCGGCAGTAGTATTCCATTCTGAAAACTTTATTACACCCGCTGAAATTGGAGATTCAGTTTTCAGTCATGTCTGTAGACTCAGACGGGGTATCGATGAAAAATCAATTGTCTTCTGGAATGTAGCTCACAACGTTAGATTGGGGGCAGCGACAAACGCAGTCAAAATAGCTAGAACTGTAGTAGGTTATTAGAAAATCAGGAAGGTAAACATGAAATATTTACTTGTAGCATTAGTTCTTTTGGCATTATTTTTGTGGCAAATATCGGCTAATAAAGATGCTGAGATTCTCAGCCGAAGAGAGAGAAAAGAAATTCATAAATACTACGAGGACGTTAAAGGACTTACCGGACAGGGATTAAAAACTGCTTTACACAAGCTTATCAGAAATCACAAAGTCTATCCGTATTTCAGCGATTCAATTGGTGTTGGTGAGATGATGATGGTGCTTGACGAAGATCCTGCTAATACTGATAACATTATTCTTTTCTATACCGGAAGATCACAGCTCAAAGAATTTACCGATCTTGGTAACAGATTTGATTACAAAAGTGAATTCAACTCTATCCATGAAAACTCCTGGAACAGAGAACATATTTGGCCAAAATCACACGGATTCCCCAACATGACTGATACTGCATATACTGATATTCATCATCTGCGTCCTGCCGACAGATCTGTTAATGGTGACAGAGGAACCAGAGATTTTGATTGGGGAGGATTCCGTCATCGTGAAGCAGAAGATTGTTTCTCAGACTTTGATTCATGGGAACCTCGTGATGAAATAAAAGGTGATATTGCCAGAATGATGTTTTATATGGCAGTACGTTATGAAGGTAAGAACAGCCCCTATGATTTAGAATTAGTTGATTTCACTAATACTTCCGGACAGGTTATGGGTAATCTCAACACTCTACTGGAATGGCATAAATTCGATCCGGTCAGCACTGAAGAGATAAAACGCAATCAAAAAATATTTGAACTTTATCAGAGGAACCGTAATCCTTTTATTGACTTCCCTGAATTTGCCAAAGAAATTTGGGGTGAACCCGATACTTCTCCTCAAATAAATATATCTGAACCGTTTATGAAGTTTCCTGAGACTCAGGAAAACTCCTCTTCAGATATTTTCCAATATGTCGTTACTGTCTGTAACTTGAAGAAAAACAGCGGACAAGTTGCTGAAGTAAAAGTTACTTCAGAGCTTCCTTTCGAGATATCTGCGGATGGGCGAAAATTCGGTAACGAGTTAATTCTTACAAGTCTTGATTATCGCATAAATGATGCTATTTCAATCAGATTCAAACCAGACAGAAATGAATTCTATCAGTCTATTCTAAAAATCTCCACTTCCGGTGTTTCGGATAGTCTTGAGATGATGGGCTATGGTCTGAAAAGAGGATCTGAAGTTTTGGATTATGAATCTTTCGAGTATGTCTTTGGAAATTGGTCAACTTACAGTCTGGCAGGGAATAAGGATTGGGAGACATCATCCTACGGTGATCGTCGGTTTGCAAAAATTTCAGGATACAAAGCTGATGAAGCCTGTGATGACTGGCTAATTCTGTCTGAACTAAATGTGTCAGAATACAACGAACTGGTGTTTTCCTTCGAAACTGCCAAGAATCATAAAGATATAATTAACGGACTTCGATTTCTGGTCTCAACTGACTACAGAAAAGACAAGGATCCTTCCCAATCAAAATGGCAGGAGATTTCTGCAGATTATTCAGATGGCAAATATTCTTGGAAACATTCAGGTTATATAGCTTATCCGGTAAAGAGCAGATCAATTTCTTTGGCTTTTCACTACGAAAACAGTTCACCGAAAAGTGCTACTACCTGGGAAGTTGATGATATTAAAATAATTGGGACAAAGAAAAAATAATCTCGAGGCGATAAATCAATTATCGCCAGATAGAGATTAAGAAGAGAACCCGTTGAGATTAATGTGTTTATAGAGATTTCTGAATGAAATTCTAATTTTCTCACAAATTGAAGTCTAGTTGTGAATTTTATTATATGAAATCTACTTCAATTCAGGAAATCCATTTTGATTTTTTTCTATCCATTTTTCAGCGGAAAAAGCTGCGACTGCACCATCAGAAGCGGCAGTGATAACTTGACGCAAGACCTTTTTAATTACATCTCCGGCAGCAAAAACACCGGGAATGTTTGTTTGCATTGTTTCATCAGTTACGACAAATCCTTGGGAATCAAGTTCAACTCTAGACTCTACCAGTATTGAGTTCGGAAGAATTCCCACGTAAATAAATACTCCGTCAACAGTTAATTCTGATATCTTATTTGTATAACGATTAAACAATTCCAGTTTTTCTACAAATTTTTCTCCTGTGATTTCCTGAACTACAGTATTCCAGATGAATTCGATTTTGTTGTTTTGCATTGCCCTTTCTTGAATAACCTTTTCCGCCCGTAATGCATCGCGACGATGAATGATGTATACTTTGCTGGCGAATTTGGTTAGAAAAAGTGCTTCTTCTACTGCTGAATCACCACCACCTACAACTGCAACTACTTTGTTTCGGTAAAGTGCACCATCACAGGTAGCACAATATGATACTCCCCGACCGGTAAATTTCTCTTCCCCTGGAACTGACAGTTTGCGTGGAGATGCTCCGGCTGCGTAAATTACCGATTTAACCCTGTATTCACCTTCATCGGTTTCCAAAATTTTACAAATACCTTCCAAACCTATTGCTTTCACTTCTTCATCAAAAAATACTGCGCCAAATCTTTCGGCTTGTTTCTTCATATTGTCTACCAGGTCGAATGCCAGAACCGGTTCAGCATAACCCGGATAATTTTCCACTTCAGTGGTAAGAATTATTTGTCCACCAACCAAACCTTTTTCGAAAACGACTGTCCTCAGATTTCCTCTGGCTGCATAAATGGCAGCACTCAAACCTGCCGGTCCTGCACCTATTATTGCAACATCATAATTCATTGACGACCTCCAAAATTTTTAAGAAAAAATAGCGGAAAATGAGTTAAACCAAAAATATATTTCACAAATGAAAATATTAACTTAGGCAAATAAATGAGAAAAAGATTGTAAAATAGAAAATCCTTCCGGCGAGTTTGATCAGAATGACGAAATGGAGCTTTGACACTTGTTGTATCATGTTTCTCAGGCAATTGTTGCCTCTTCCTCGCAAGCGACAATATCGATTGTCGCCTTCACCATATGCGACAATACCGATTGTCGCCTTCACAATGTATGCGAGAATACCATTGTCGCCTTCACCACAAATGCGACAATGCCGATTGTCGCCTTCACCACAAATGCGACAATACCCATTGTCGCATTCGCCATATGTGACAATGCCGATTGTCGTCATCACAATGTATGCGAGAATACCATTGTCGCCTTCGCCATATGCGACAATATCCATTGTCGCCAAACATATTTTGTAACCACCCGCAAACAACAGTCCAGGTTGTTGGCTCTGTAAAAATATACAACACGATTTGTTCCCGAGTCTATTTTTCGGATTCTCCGCTCTGCAGATTAAGTTTTCCGAGAAAATGGTTGTATGAAGCTTTGTCAAAATAAAGTCTCTCAAGTGGATCAAAAGTATTGTTATCTTTATCACGAAGTTCCAAATGCAAATGAGAAG
>JAQVBK010000300.1 GCA_028690365.1 Candidatus Cloacimonadota bacterium | reverse complement strand
CCTTCAGCAGGAGTTGCTTCCAGATTATAATTGTTTCCAGTTTTATTCTGAAATTCTATCAACGTATCTCTCATATAATCCATGGTTCTTTCAGCAAAAGCCATACCCTCAGTACTGGCAATATCTACTCCAAGTAAATTTAAGCAAGCTTCATTCATTCCAACGAGTCCAATTGTAGAAAAATGATTTTTCCAGTAACTGCCATATCTTTTCTTAATATCTCTTAAGTAAAATTTAGTATACGGATAAAGTCCTGATTCTGTCAGTTGTTCCAAGATCTTACGTTTGATTTCCAAACTATTTTTTGCTCTCTCCATGAGGGAAACAAGCCTTTCCCTAAAGTCTTCCTCAGAATTAGTTTGATAGCCTATTCTAGGTAGATTTAGTGTGACTACGCCGATTGAGCCTGTCAGAGGATTAGCTCCAAACAGACCGCCACCTCTGGACTGAAGTTTTCTGGTATCAAGTCTGAGGCGACAGCACATAGACCTTGCATCATCCGGATCCATGTCAGAATTGATGAAGTTAGAAAAATAAGGGATTCCATACTTAGAGGTAGCTTCCCATAAATCTGAAAGAACCGGATTTTCCCAATCAAAATCTTTGGTGATGTTGTAGGTAGGAATTGGGAAAGTGAATACTCTTCCTTTTGCATCTCCATTTGTCATAACTTCAAGAAAAGCCCTGTTAAGCATATCCATCTCTGTTTGAAATTCTCCATAAGTAACATCCTGATATTTTCCACCAATTACTACAGGAGAATCTCTGTAGATCTTGGGAACCACCAGATCAAGAGTAATATTGGTGAAGGGTGTTTGAAAACCAACTCGGGTAGGAACATTAATGTTGAAAATAAATTCCTGCATAGCTTGTCTTACATCTACATATTTAAGATTGTCATATCTGATAAAGGGTGCAAGCAGAGTATCAAAATTTGAAAATGCCTGAGCTCCGGCAGCTTCTCCCTGAAGAGTGTAGTAGAAATTTACAATCTGACCCAATGCGCTTCTAAAGTGTTTGGCAGGACTACTTTCAATTTTACCTTCAGCTCCGGTAAATCCGGTTAGCAACAGATCCATCAGATCCCAGCCTACACAGTAAACTGAAATCATTCCCAAGTCATGAATATGAAAATCACCTTCAGCGTGTCCTGTCTTTATCTCAGGTGGATATATTTTATTCAGCCAATAAGTTTTGCTAACTTCTGATGCGATGTAGTTATTTAAACCCTGTAAAGAATAAGCCATATTACTGTTCTCATTAACTTTCCAGTCTGACTTGTTTAAATACTGATCAATGAGATCCACATTTGATTTAGAAATAATTTCTCTGATTTTAGCATGTTGGTCTCTGTATAAAATATATGCTTTTGCGGTTTTTTTGTAAGGCGAAGCTAATAATACATCTTCAACAATATCTTGAATCTCTTCAACAGTTGGAATATCATTTTTAATAATTTGAAATGCCAGATTCAATACTCTGACAGTTAATGTTTTTGCTATACTTTCGTTAATTTCGCCGGTTGCTTTTCCTGCTTTAATAATTGCATCTGTAATTTTATCTGTTTCAAATGGTTCAATATGAAAATCTCTTTTAACTATTGATGTAAACATTATCTCCCTCCAAATCCTTTAAAGCTTTAATTGCAATTAGTTAACAATTTAATAACACTTTTTCATTTTTTTCATAACATTTAATTAATGGTTAAAAAATAGAGACTTAGTGCAGGTGTCAATTTAAAAAAAGAGAGTAAAATTTTTGAGAAATTTTAACGCTTTTATAATCGCTTTTTAAGGCAGAAAGAAGTTTAAAAAAAAATTGAGATAAAATTTTGGCACAAATATTGTAATTGTTGAGAACTATCCGGTGATAATGCTATTTTAATAGATATTAGAGTGTTATGCTAATAATCTGCTTTTTCTAATTATAAGATTAAATGATATAATAAATTGCAATAACGTCACTTAAGCAATGTTTATATATTAATCTTCGTCAGTATCGAAAATAGCCATTTCAGTGTCATCTGTGTATTCTTCGTATGATACACTTCTGAAATTTCTGAATTTTTCCAGTATTTCGGCTATCCTGTTGACCGATTTATTAATTGTTCCTATATATTTCTTTGCTTTCTCATTATATCCATTTTTTTCACAGCAGGAAACCAACATTTCCAGATTACCCTTTATAATCATCAATGGCTGATTAATTTCATGATTTGCTGTTACAGCAACTGCCAGGATAGAATTTTTCTTTTCCATCTCCAATAACTGTTTTTGGGTTGATTCGAAAATATCAATTACTTCATGCAGTTTCTTGTTAATGTTTGCCAATTCGATATTTTTCAGTCTATGTATTTCAGCTTCAGCAATCCTTTTTTCAATTTCATATTTCTTCTGAAGTTCATGAGTAACTTTTAACTTCTCATTTCCAAAAATTTCCTCACGATACTCCTTTTCTTTAGTAAGAAATTCAAAAGCTTGCTTATAGTCGTTTTTCTTAAGATTGATCTCAACAAATTTCTGGCAAACCATCATCTTTTCAGCAAGAAAATCTGTATTTTCCAGCATTAGAAATGATTCATTTAAAACTTCTTCTGAAAGATCCAGCTCATTCAAAGCTGAATATGCTTCAGAGATACTAATTCCCAGTATAGCTTTTTCTCTGATAGATAATTTATCCTCTCTGACTTTGACTTCTTTAAAAAATGAAAGTGCTTCTTCAAACTGATTAAGAGATAAATATAGAAAACCCAGATCATGTAGAATATAAATGTCGTTAATGTTGTTTTCATTCGCAATTTTCAAAGCTTTGTATTTATAATCTTTAGCTTCTGATGATATCCCCATGAAGATGTATATATTCGAAATCTCATTTAAAGCACTAACTTGATTATGGTAATCTTTCATGTTCTCAGCCAATTCTGCAAGCTGTTGAAAATGCGAAAGTGCTTCAGTGTAGTTATTCATTACCCGGCAGGTAAATCCCAGGAATCTTATTGCCTCGGCTCTACGTTTGTAATCTCCAATTTTTTGGGCAAGATTATCAAGTTTTATACAATAATTCATGGTTTTTTCATAGTCTGCCAGATTGTAAAAAAGAAAACCGGAGTTACTTAGAAAGCTTAATTCGGAATCAAGTCCCAGTTTGCATCCCAATTCCTGAATTTGTTTTGCCGGAAGATAAGCGCCACTTTTGATAATTCTATCAAAAAAGATGGTTATAAGTTTTAGTGTATCTGATTTGCCTGATTCATTTTCGTAATTGCTTCTGAACAAATTGAGGATGTCAACTATTTCTTCTTCAATTTTACTATCGTCAATTTCAAGTTCAGAAATTATTGAATTTGCTTCTTCTTCAGAAAACTCTTTTAAAAGTCTTTCCAGCGTTTTAGTGTAAAATATTTTTTTCACAATACCTCATTTGTTCTGTTCTTTACAAGAAGTTCGATTGCTTCATTTGCCTGCATATTAGCAACGATTGCTACTCTAGCTGAACATAGACCCTCTGACATCTCAGAAAATTGATCACCGCAGAAAATAATCCTTCCGGCATTTTGGACTCTCAACTTATTACTATCTCCTAATCCCGATATTCCACTTCCACAGATAATGTATTTTTTTGGATATAATTCGCACCAAGTTTCTATCAGCCATTGTTTGTCGGTGGCTTTATCAAAAGCCTCTATCAGAATTTCTGCCTGTGAGAAGTAGTTTGAAACATCTGCAGGACAAAGCATTTTGTTAATCAATGACAGATTTATCTGAGGATTAATCTGTTTTAGGTAGTGAGCAAGTGCT
>JAQVBK010000037.1 GCA_028690365.1 Candidatus Cloacimonadota bacterium | reverse complement strand
TTGAGTCATGATCTTCTCCTTGTTCTTTAGTTTTTGTTCAAACCATTAAAACAATGAGTTGGATTTGGCTCAACCTTTTTTTATCAGGCGTCATCTATTTTACACCAACCTTTGAGACACTACCTTTCCACTCGTCATTTGCTTAGAATTCTTTGTAATCATATCAACCGCCATTTTTATAGATGTTTATAATATAATAAAACATTTGCTGTTCTCAATAAATTAATCTTTTTATGGCATTTCTTTAAACCAGTATTGTCTGAATTTAAGAAAACCTGTTCTTGTTATCTTTCAAAACTTGCCATTATTAAAAGCTCTTTTAGATTTTCTTGCAAAGGAGCAAACAATGCCTGATTTTTTTTACATAAAAGATGATATAGAAACAGAGGTAAAGATAAAAAAATCTCAATTCATTACTCACCTGTCATATGCCGATGACTTCCAAAAAGCCAGAGATTACATTTCTAATATATCCAAAATTCACAAAACAGCCACCCACAACTGCTGGGCTTATATTATTGGGAAAAAAGGGGAAACATTTCACAGCTCAGATAATGGCGAACCCTCCGGGACTGCCGGTAAACCAATGCTAGGTGCACTGCAGAAACACGGACTAACCAACATTGTCGCAGTTGTTACCAGATATTTTGGCGGGACAAAACTTGGAGTGCGGGGATTGATTGAAGCTTATGCAGAAGCAGTGGAAACGGCAGTTACAGGTGCAGTCCTCTATCCGTTGGTGGAATTCAGACAATTCTCTCTTAGAACTGATTATAACTACTACGAGAAGCTCAAGTATACTCTTACAGAAAAAGGGGTTGAGATAACCTCTACAGATTTTGAAAAGTCTATCAAACTTATTTTACAAATAGAAGAATCTTCTGCTGACGAAGTTTATCATTTTCTGGTTTCATTACAGGATGCAGGCAGAATAACCGGGTTGGCTAACGAAAATTAGCTCTGTGAGCCAAATCTCGTCCCCAAAGGGGAGAGTTAAATAAGAAGAGATTTAACCCCCTAAAGGTTTGAGGGACGAGATAAGAGGGTATAGTGACGAGATAAACAAACTTTATGGTTGACAGGAAATACAACCAAAAGGAATTTCCAAACAAATTTAAATGGAGCTTAAAACATTATGATTAAATACTTTGCTTCACCATTTAATTCTTGTCGTAAAACCGATAAGACAATATTTTTACTTGGTGGGCAGCATAGGACTGCTTAAGACATTGAATTGCTTAAGACAGCCCTAAAACCAAGTCGCACTCCGGCAGATTAGCTTTTCCCTCAGAAATCCTAATCTGTTATTCTTCTCAGAAACAACTCATGAAGTTTATGTAGACAGTTAAAAAACTATCTCAAAACTTTCCCAAATATTCTGGAAAACATAACAGTGAAAAACTGCAAATATATTTTTTTATACTACAACTTGACTTAAAATTTTGCAAATCAACTGATTTGGATTGATAATATCTTAACTTCTTTATTGACAGCATAACAGAGCTTTTTTTACAAGAATTTAGATTGAAAGAGGAGTTTTGAAACTTTATTATAAAAAATCTTTTATTCTGGGAGAAAAGAGATGTTAAAGATTGCCATTATCGGTTACGGTCAGATGGGGAAACTGCTGGTTGAAAATGCAGAAAATTATGGCTGTAAAATTGTGAGTATAATAGATCCAAATTATGTCCCCGTCAATGACTCTCAGGCAAAAGTATACTCTGAGATAAATGAAAAAAGCCTAAGAGAATGCGAAGTTTGTATCGAATTTACTCATCCGTCAGTAGTTGTGAAAAATGTTCTCTCAGTTATAGAGTTAAAGAAGAAAATTGTTATTGGAACTACCGGTTGGGAAGAAAAGAAAGAGCAGATATTCAATGCCTGTAAACAGAATAAAACCGACTTGATCTATTCAGCGAATTATTCTCTAGGTATAAATCTTTTTTATAGAATTATAGAGTTTTCTTCACAAATAATGTCTAAAATTAATCAATATGATATCTGGGCCTACGAAATGCACCACAATAAGAAAGGTGACAGCCCTTCCGGTACTGCGAAAGAATTGGCTAAAATTATTCTCGAAAAATACTCTTCCAAGCAAACAGCAGTATATGACAAACTAGATCGCAAAATCAACCCTGAGGAATTCCACTTTGGCAGTATCAGAGGAGGAAGCATTCCGGGAACACATGTGATTGGATTCGATTCAGCAGCCGATAGTATCGAACTAAAACACACTGCGAGAAACAGAAGCGGATTTGCAGCCGGAGCACTTTTAGCTGCAAAATGGATAAGTGATAAAAAAGGAATTTACAATTTCCGGGATATTTTTGCCAGCATTATGGGAATTGAGGATATAAATGATTGAAATACCTTTTTTAAAAATGCAGGCTCAGGGCAATGACTATATCTATCTCGATTATTTTGAGAATAACTATCCTGAACTTGATTACACGGAGTTATCCCGCGGTGTTTCACATCGTAGATTTGGCATAGGTTCAGATGGATTGGTTACGATAAAACCTCTTGCTGATAATGAATATGCTGATGCGGAAATGAGAATCTTCAATTCAGATGGTTCAGAAGCTTTGATGTGCGGTTCTGCCCTAAGATCGGTTGTCTATCTGCTCAAAGACAAATTTCCGCAAAGAGAGAAATTCACAGTCAAAACTCTTTCCGGTGACAAAAGTGGAATTATCCTGGAGAATGGAGCAGTAAAATGCAATATGGGTAAGCCATTTTTCATCAGCGATGAACAAATAGAAATATCGGAATGTAAAGGTTACGCCATCAATGTGGGCAATCCTCATTTCGTAGTGTTTGAAATCCCTTTCGGCAAAAATTTTAAGGAAATTGCTCCGAAAATTGCTGTAGATAATTTCTTCAAAACTGGAACAAATGTGGAGTACTTGGAGTCTGTCACTGATAAATCACTCACTATAAAAATTTGGGAAAGAGGAAGCGGAGAAACTTTTGCCTGTGGAACAGGTGCAGTAGCATCAGCTTTTGCGGTAATGAAAGCTTCAAAAACAGATAAGAGCATTCAAATCAACATGCCGGGCGGCAGTGTAATTGTAGAGAAATGCAAAGAGACATTCTTTCTCACCGGATCTGTCAATAAAACAGCTAGGGGAGTTTTCTTTTGGGAGAAAAATTGAGAATAGCTCTGCTGGTTTTACTGTTTAGTTTTTTTATAAATCTAAATGCTGAATGGTTTGGAAAAGATAAGGTTATGCATTTTTGCGGAAGTGCTGCAATTACATTCTGGAGTTACAATTATCTGGAGACATGTTCTCAGATAGACAATGAGAAAACCATTGTTATATCTGCCGGAATACCTTTGTCGCTGGGATTTTGTAAAGAATTGAGCGACAAAAAAATTAAGAAAACTGAGTGGAGTTGGCATGATATTGCCTGGAATAGTGCAGGGATTTGTCTTGGGCTGATTATTTCCAAAAATTGCAAACAGTGAGGTGTAAATGAGCGGATTAGGAAGCTACCTAAAATCGGTTAGAGAAGGGAGAAATATATCAATTGATGAAATATCTCAAAAAACCCGAATCAACAAAAGAATCATAGAAGAGATTGAGAGTGAAAATTATAGATATCTGAATGAGAATGGGTATCCGCTTGTTTTTATCCTTACCTATGCCAGAGAACTTGGCGCAGATACAGCAAGAGTTGAGGATGATATTGATAAAATGCTTAATCGAAAGAGTAAAACGGTTAGTAAAACTAAGAAAAAGAGAGAGAAAAAAATATTGATATCTACCAAAACAATATCAATTGTTTTTGTATTAGTACTTTCGGTTGCACTATATTTTATTGTTTATAGTCTTTACAAAAATAATTCATTGAATTTTTCCTGGGATGTCTTCAGTTCTCTATTTAAAAAGACTAAAACTGAAAAACACTCTACTAAAAGCGTTCCGAGTTTGAGAGATTCGGTGAATTTAAGAATTGCTACAATGTCTCAACCTGAAATTGACACAGAAAAATTTATAATTTACGAAGAATGTCTCAGAGATAGCAATGATTATGTGAATGAGATAATTTTCAACAATCGTAAAAGTTCTCTTAATTCAGAGATCAACCCTGATTTGAATCCTTCGGGGTTGATGCCCTGATATAATGGGTTATTGTGTTCTATATTTTTCTAAGCGTCATCTGTTCAGTAGCAATAGGTAATTTACTCAATTTATTCCATAAAGACAAAACAGCCGATGATAAATTCATCTTCATCGGAAATTATTTTATAGCCTCAGTTTTCAGTTTTATTTCTGCCAGACAAATAATTACAAGCCTCAATTTATTTGATTTCTCAATTGGTGTATTGGGAGGATTCCTTTTTCTGTCTGGATTGATAATATACAAGAAAAATATTGAGGTTAATGGATTATCTCTCAGTGTTAGTGCTATGAGAATATCCTTGGTTATTCCAACTTTGATGTCTCTTATTATGTTCAATGAAAATCTGGCTTTTTATAATTATTTCGGTGTAATTGTAGTGATAGTTTCATTTCTATATCTCCCCGGCAAATATAGTTTTCGTAATATTGTCTGGTTGCTATTGCTTTTTCTTGTGATTGGTCTGGCAGATGCGCTTCTAAAAATCTATGAAGTCTATGGCAAAAGCAATCACAATGGTTTTATTTTTTTGATATTTTCTTCAGCCTTTGTCTTTAATATTCTCTGGATTTTGTTCACAGGCACAAAATTTAAAATCCGTTCTTTAACTTATGGTTTCATACTGGGAATTCCCAATCAACTCACTACGAAATTCTTTTTAATAGCACTGATTACAATTCCCGCAGCTATTGCTTATCCACTTTCGGCATCTTCTGTAGTTGTTTTAAGTATTTTGTCCGATATATTTTTCTGGAAGAAAAGATTCAGTAAACGACAGAAAATTGCTTTCATCGCTTTGCTGATTGGAATAATTCTTTTGAACATTAAACAATGAGGATGCAAAATAGCATTCCTGCAACATTTAAGGAGATATGATGAAAAACACAATTTTAATTTTGACATTGCTTTTTATGAGCGCTCTGCTGTTGGCAGAGGATCAGATTACAATTTACAACAATGACTTTGCTCTGGTAAGGTCTACATTATCAATGGATGTTCAGAAAGGAGTTCACAGTTTCTTCCTGAGCGACATTCCCAGTACAATTGAAGCAACTTCGGTTATTGTGAATTCTAAGGACAAATTCGAAATACACTCTCAGAATTTTGAGTATGACCTGGCAAACAGTTCCAAAATTCTGGAAAAATATATAAATGTGGAAGTAGATTTGCTGATGGAGAATGGGAATAATTACTCCGGTAAACTGCAATTTTATGATAGCAAAAGTATCGGCCTAATCGATAAGAATACAAAAAAGCTTTTACTAGTAAAAGAAGAAGAAATACAAAGAATTGAATTAGCTGAACTACCATCAAATTTCTTTCTAAAACCAACTCTGCATTGGATCATCTCTTCACCTAAAACAGAAAAAGTTTCTACAGATTATTCATATCTCTGCAGCGGAATGAGGTGGGATGTTACTTACAACGCTGTCTGGGATGATACCCACCTGCGTATTCTGCCCTGGGTCACAATCAACAACAATACCGGTAAAGCTTTCGAAAATGTTAAACTGAAAATGATAGCAGGAGATGTACAAAAGCAATACGCAAGAGGTGGAAGAGGATTTGAAGAAACTTCTATGGATGGTCTCACTATCGCTCATGTTACAGCAAAGGCTGCTCCTACTTTTGAACAGAAAGAATTCCACGATTTTCACATGTACACTCTCAGCGACAAGGTAAGTATAAACAATAATCAGACTAAACAATTGGTTATGTTCCCTGAAAAAACAGTTACCGCCAAAGCAGAATACAATTATACTACTTTTGGAAATACTGTTACTTCCCTGATTACTTTCAAAAATTCTGAAAAAGAGGGTTTGGGACTACCTTTACCACGTGGTAAATTCAACATTTACAGAGAAGATAAAGCCGACAATCAAATGGAGTTTATTGGTGAAGACAGTATTAATCACACTCCGCTTGATGAAGAAATAAAACTGACCACAGGCAAAGCATTTGATATCGTTGCTGAAACTATAGTTAAAAATGAAAATCGGCAAAGAAATCAGTACGAGAGAGAAATACTTGTAACTATCAAGAATAAAAGCAAAGTAGCTAAAAGTCTGGTGATAACTCATAGATTATCCGGGCCAAATTGGACAATTACTGAAAACAATTTTAAGTATGACAAAACTGCTTCAACGACAATAGAAGTAAAAAAAGATATTAAACCGAATGAAGAAATCAATTTATCATGGAAAGAAGTAACTTACTATAACTGATGGAGGTAACATGAAATTCAAGCTTATCAAATTCGATGAACTCCTTAATGATTTGCGGTTAAATGATACATTAGAAGAGAATCTCAGTAAAATAGTAAGAGACATCGAATCTGAATTTGAATATTCAAGTCTCGGTTTCTTCTTTAAAAGCTCAAATTCGGTAAAATTTCGTTTGAAGATAGGACGAAATATCAGTCATTCATATATGAAGAGTTCTTTTTTTACCAGTGAAGACAAACTTATTGAAGAATTGGGCAGTAAAAGAATGCTGGAATTCAAAGATTCCTCTGAGTTCAAGTTTGAGAGAGATTATTCACATCTTCTGGTACAACCGATTTCTTTTCGTGGAGTTCTTCTCGCCTTCATATTCATTGAAAAAGCTGAGGGTGAATTTACTGATGAAGAAAAAACCAAGTTCGATATTTTTAGTTCAGTAAGTTCATTGATAATAAAAATATTTGAACAGGAGAAGCTCATTGAGGATATGAGGATTTATGATCCGGTTACAGAACTCTACTCATCCCGAGCATTTATAAAGAGAGCTCAGGAAGTCCTTGAACACATGAAAAGATACAATCGCTGTTTGACTTTGGTTCAATCAAGTATTGAAAAATACAATGAAATTGTCAGAATATTTGGTAAACATAAAGTTGAAGCTATGATAAAGGAAATTTCCCAAGTAATAAAAATGAATGTAAGGAATACAGAGGTTTTGGGAAGTATATCTGATCAAAATATTGCCATTGCATTTCCTGAAACCGATCTGGAAAAAGCAATGAAAGTTATAAAAAGACTTGATGAATCTATTACCAAAATCCCGGAAATGCAAGGTAGAAAACTTTTATGGGGTGTGACTACTCTTGAAGCCGGAATAAAAGATATAGAAGAGATGTTAAAACAGACTGAAGAAGCAATTTTTGATGCCAACCGTAAAGGTGTAAGCATTTCAATATTTCAGGAATAGAGGAGAAAAATGAGTAATTTTTATCACGATCTTAGAAAGCTGCAGAATGAGATGATAAAAGTAGTGGGAGAATTCAGCAATCTTGCCAATTCTTCAATGTCTCTCAATGCAATGTCTGACAATGTTTGGGTTCCAAAGTGCGATGTATTCAGCACAGATAATCACTTCTATATAGTGGTAGATATAGCAGGAGTTGATAAGGATTCCATAAAAATCAACACAACTGAAAAATATCTGATAATTACCGGTAACAGACAATTTGAGGTTGCCAGCAAAAATATCTGCTATTATAATATGGAAATAGAAACAGGTAAGTTTAAACGTAAAATCAATTTCCCTGACGGTGAGATAGATAAAGAGAACCCACAAGTAAATTACGAAAACGGTTTTCTCAATATTATCTATAAACTCATTCCTGTTGAAGAGAAAACTATTTTCATTAATATTGAATGATTTTGTTTTTTGATAAAAATCTGAAAAATATGGAAGAAGCTTTATCTCATCAGATATAAAATAAAAATTGAGATGAGTGCTTCGTAAAATAATACTTATTAGAAGGAAAATGAAACGATTGTATGAGTTAATGGAAGAGATAAAAGAAATGTCTCCCTGGAATTGGATGGATGAAGATGATATTTTCTTCATAGAGAATCCTGAAAACGGGGATATTAGCTTTATAAGTGTGATGGGAGCAATAGGACAGCATTATTCTGTTGCAATTTATAACGGAATTGATAGCTTTTATAAGCTAACGGATTTAAAAATGTTGCAAGATGATCCTTTTATTTATGAGCTCTTTTTTGAGATTGATCATTTTCAAGCAAGTTTTGAAAGTAAAGAAGCACTGAGAGCTGAGGATATAAAGCAATTAAAGAAACTCAAACTTAAATTTAAAAGCCAGACAAAATATCCACTATTTAGACATCATAAACCTGGCCTTGTCCCTTGGTTTATTGATAAATCTCAGGAAACTTTCATTAAATATGCCTTGGAACAGTTGTTAGTAGTGGCTCCCCTTATCAAAGAAGACATTTCACTGCTATTTCCTGATTGTAGTCAGAAAAGATATTTGATGAGAAAAATGATCAATCAAAATGGAATAACTACATGGATTAGTGATGTTTATGAACTTGAAGATTATTCACCTCCAGAAATTCAGCATGTAAAGAATCCTATGGCACTCGAAATTCTACAAAAAATTAAACCAATAAGAGTGAGTATTGAATTTGATTTTTTCATAATTACAACTCCAATAATGGAGAAGCGACCAGTATTTCCCTATGCAATGATAATTGTAGATCCTAAAAGCGGACAGATAATTAATTTTCAGATGATTACGGTAAAAACTAATCTGAATGCAATGCACGAAACGGTATATTATTGTCTGCTTGGTTTACTGGCAAATTCAAAATTAAGAACAAGTACGATAAAAGTAAAATCAGCTTTTGTGAAAAAATTGATTGAACCGATTGTCTCAGATCTTAATGTAAATATAAAAATAGATAGAACGTTAAAATCCGCTACAGAAGCCAAAATTGCATTAATCAATAAAATGGAATCAACATAATGATAACTGTCGTTATTATAAACAAAAAGTGAGACTAAATGAGATACTCAAATTTTGAAGTAAGGCGACAAGACCGCCTTCTGGAAGAAACCAAGGCTCGTTCTCTTCTGAAGAACGGAGAATTTGGGGTGATGTCAGTATTGTGTAAAAAAAATGGAGTATATGGCTTCCCCATCAATTATGTTTGGGATGAAGATTATTATATATACCTGCATTGTGCTCCAGAAGGTAAGAAGCTGCGTTGTATTGATGAAAACATAAACGTGTCTTTCTGTATAGTTGGGAGAACAAATGTAATCCCTGATAAATTTACCACCGAGTACGAGAGTATTATTCTGGAGTGTACTGCTGAACGTGGTCTTTCAGATGATGAAAGGATGAGTGCTTTATCACTATTTTTGGATAAATATTGTCCGAATGATAAAGAAATGGGAATGAAGTATGCTAGCAGTTCTTTTCAAAGAACTGAGATAATTCGTCTGAAGATCACAAAATGGTCGGGAAAATGTAAAAATGTATTTAGTCATTAAGCAATAGCTTGTTTGTAGAAGAGTTTATAACAATGGTGAGAAAAGCCTGCTGACAGATTCAAGTGATTTCTTTAAGATGTTTCGTTCTCGAAATAATTCTAGATTAATTTCTTCACTAACTGACAAATCTAGATAGAATTGTTTCTCCAGAATTCTGATTACTGATTGATCGTATAAAAAAATGTTTACTTCAAAATTTTGTAAAAAACTACGCATATCCATATTTGAAGTACCAACGGAAGCAATTTCACTATCTACAAGCATTTGCTTGGCGTGAATAAATCCTTTTTTGTATTCAAAGATTCTAATACCGCTTTCCAGCAATTGTTCAAAATATGAGCGAGTTCCCCAATAAACAATTAGATGATCAGGTATTCCCGGGACAATTATCTTAATTTCTACTCCGCATAAAGCTGAAGTAATGAGAGCACTTACAAGGCTTTCATTCAGAACCAGATAAGGAGTAGTGATGAATATTTTTCTCTTGGCATTTGCTATAGAGAAAAAGAAAGCCTGCATTATACTTGCCCAGTTTGAATCAGGACCTGAGGCTGATATCTGAATAGTGCCACGGCAATCTGTTGATTGATGAATAGTAAGAGGTTCTTCTAATTTGTTTTGCAAATATTTCTTTGTTGTAAGATTGTCGCCTTTAATAAAAACCCAGTCAGATAGGAAAATTTTATGTATAGAAGTTACGGCATTGCCGGATATTTGAACTTGTGTATCACGCCAGTAGCCATAGTATTTGCTTTTGCTCATATATTTATCACCTATATTAAATCCTCCGATAAATGCAATTTTCCCATCAATAATTGTAAGCTTTCTGTGGTTTCTGTAATTTAATTTGCTGTTAATGAAGGGGATGAAAACTTTTTGAAAAATTGCAGTTTCTACTCCGTAATTTTTCAGAGCCCGAACATACTTTTGTGAGAGAAAAAAGCAGCCTACTCCATCCATGATAAACTTGATTTCAATTCCTTCTTTAGCTTTTCTTTGTAAAACTCTCAGAAGCTGATTACCTGTTAAATCGTTTGAAACAGAGAAATATTCAAGATGAATGAACTTTTTAGCTTGCTCCATACAATCAAGCATCTTTTGAAAAGCATTTGCAGCGTCCGAGTAGATATTGATTTCATTATCAAAGGTCAATTCGGACTTGCTATTGTTTCTAAGTAGACTTACAAGTCTGTTTTTATTAAAGATATTATCCGGAATAGATTGATATTTATCTGAGTAGTCTTCAGAATCTTCAGTAACAAGATCGTTGTACAGTTTCTTATTGGTGAACATTTTCTGTTTTCGTAGATTTCTACCCAAAAATAAATATAGTATTAAACCTATAACGGGAAGAAAAACAAGAACCAGTAGCCAAGCAGTAGTCTTTTCAGGACTTTTGTTTTCAAAGAGAATAACAAAAATTATTGAAAGAATTGTGAGGGAGAAGAGGATATTTATAAGTGTAGTTAATTGTGTGCTGATTCCACTAAAATTGATGTCATTACGAAAAATGAATAATATTATAGCTATTGATATAAATAAGACTATCAAGATAGAAGCAAAGAGTCTTCGCAGTGTTGATTTTATATTGGGTTGTTTCATTCTTGAAAAAAAAAGCCCCTTTCGGGGCATCGTTATTGATTGGCTTCTGCAAGTTTCTTAGCTTCTTCAGCTTTCTTTAGGGCAGCAGCTTTTTTTATTGCTCTTTCTTCTGCTCTAGGGTCAAAAATTGCCTTGGTAGGGCAGACATCAGCACAAATACCACAATTAATACATTTTGAGTAATCTATAATAGCAAGATTGTTTACTATCTCAATTGCCTGTTTAGGGCATTTCTTTGCACAAATTCCACAACCTATACAGGCTGTTTTGTTGCCACAAACAGATTTTGCATCATTACCAAAATCGTGAGACTGGCACAGGACATGTACTAGTTTGCTTACAGGTACAAGCTCTATAAGATTGCGAGGACAAGCTGTAACACAAGCTCCACATCCGGTACATTTTTCTTTATCAATAACACGCATTCCGTTTTCATCAATGGAAAAAGCATCAAATTGGCATGCTCTTACACAGTCGTTCTGGAAAACACATCCGTAGTTACACAAATTGGGTCCGTTTGATACATTGACGGCAGCTTTACAGGTAGCTACACCGCTGTATTCGTACCTAAAATAAGTATTATTATTACCGCCGCTTTGACAATGTATTAGCGCAACTTTCCTTTCAGTTGCTTCGGCGGCTACACCCATGATTTCAGCAATTTTTGCAACTGTGTCAGGACCTGCAGGAGCACAATTAACAATCTTGGCATTTTCTTTTACAATAGCTTCTGCATAGGCAGCACAACCAGCAAAACCGCATCCTCCGCAATTTGCACCAGGCAGAACTTCAATTATTTTTTCAATTTTTGGATCAATTTCTACATAAAAAACCTTGGAAGCAAAAGCAAGAATCAAACCGTAAATAAGACCTAGTGCTCCAACTACTCCGGCGGGTATTAGAATTATACTAAGCATTTTTCCTCCTAAATTTTGAATCCGGAAAACCCGAAGAAAGCTAAAGCCATACTGCCGGCTACTATTAGTGCAATGGGTAATCCTTTCATACTCTCAGGAATGGGGGCTTGTTCAAGTCTTACTCTTATTCCCGCCATTAAAAGAAGAACAAGTGTGAATCCCACTCCGGCAAAAAAGCCATTAAGAATTGCTTCAATGAAAGTATATTTTTCATTAATATTGAGAATAGAAACTCCCAGTACTGCACAATTTGTAGTAATGAGAGGAAGAAATACCCCCAGTGACTTATATAGCGAGGGAGCAGTTTTTTGTATTGCCATTTCTACAAACTGAACAAGGGAAGCAATTGTCAGAATAAAGACTATTGTCTGCAAATAAGAAATATTGAGTGGAATGAGAATATAGTATTGTAGCAAAAAAGTGATTGTTGATGCCATTGTCATAACAAATATTACAGCCATTCCCATACCAAAAGCAGAGTCCAGTTTCTTAGATACTCCGATATATGGACACAATCCCAGAAATCTTGATAAAACAAAATTCTGAACAAAGATAGCGGTGATGGCCATCGCAAAAATTTTTGAAATAAGTTCCATTTCTACTCCTTTTATTTCTTCTTAAGAAGATTGATAAGGGCAATCAAAAAACCAAGAGTAAAGAATGCTCCGGGTGCAAGTACAGCAATCAGCATCGGTTGATTGCGGAAAGATTCCCACATGATATTATGTCCGAGTATCTGTCCTACTCCAAGAATCTCACGAATTGTGCCGATTACTGAGAGGGCAAAAGTGAATCCCAGACCCATTCCCAGTCCGTCGAGGACAGAACTTAAGAGGTTATTCTTACTGGCGAACGCTTCAGCTCTACCCAGAATTATACAATTAACTACAATCAATGGGATGAAAATTCCTAAACTCTTGTGAAGATCTGGCAAATAAGCATTCATAGACATGTCAACAACAGTAACGAATGAAGCTATCACAACTATGTATGCAGGAATACGGACTTTTGAAGGGATAAGATTCTTTATCAATGAGATGATTGCATTTGAAGCAATTAAGACAAAAGTTGCAGCTAGACCCATGCCAAGTGCGTTCATTACAGATGATGAGACTGCCAGAGTAGGGCAGAGACCTAATGCCATAATAAAGACAGGATTTTCCTTGATAAAACCTTTGGTGAATTCTTTAAAAGCGCTCATTATACACCCTCCCCGATCAGTTTTTTCAATTTAGCCAATCCCTCATCCAGTGATTTAGTAATTGCTCTGGTAGTAATGGTAGCCCCTGTGATACTGATTATTTTGCCGCCATCCTTATCTACTGTAAGGTCTTCACAGTTCTTAGCAATGAATTGCTGGAGAGTGTATTTCTTTCCGTCAGAATCAAGATTGATTAGACAATTTGCTCCAAGTCCGGGGGTTTCAGATTGCTCAAGAATCTTTACCTTTTTGATGGAGAACTCAGCAGTTACTCCAACCATTGATCGAATATCACTACTGTAACCGTATTTTGAAGCAACAAAAGTGTAACCGATAATTTGATTAGTTTTTTTATTCTTTGCTGTATAAGCAACTTTATCGTTGATCGTCCCGATTTCTGTAAATATTATATCTGCTTCTTTGTTTTCAGAATCTACCATTACTTCTTTTCTGGCAAGTTCTTCAGTAATCCTTTTATTTTCGTCAATAATTGGTTTTGTTATACTGTTAACATAAGCCAGCAAACCGGTGGCAATTCCGGAAATTACCAGTAGAACAAACCCTAGTTTGGCATAATTTTTCATTGTTTTCCTCCTCCAAATGCTTTTGGAACTGTAAGCTGATCAATCAATGGAACTGCGACATTCATAAGAAGAATAGAGTAGGATACGCCTTCAGGATATCCACCTTTTAATCTGATGACAACGGTCAGAATTCCACAACCAATACCATACAGAAGCCTTCCTTTTTTAGTTACAGGTGATGTAACCATGTCGGTAGCCATGAAAAATGCTCCCAAAATCAAACCGCCGGCAAAGATGTGAAATACAGGTAACAATAAAGGAGCTGAGAAAAGTCCGTTTACGCCGCCAAAGATATAGGTCAAAACAAACACAGTACCAATGTAGCTTATTGGGATTCTCCATTCAATGATGTGTTTAACTGACAGATAAACAGCTCCTAGTAGTAATGCTACGGCTGATACTTCGCCAATAACGCCACCAATGTTTCCCCAGAAGAGATTTTGTATAGTAGAACTTTCAGCCAGTTTATTCATGATGATATCAGTTTCACCTTGTCCGAGAAATCCTACATCTCTGATAGTTTTTGCTACATTTAAAGGAGTCGCCGAGGTAATCAGCGTTTGTGCTTTAGCAGATAAACCGGCAATATTGGTTATTCCGCTCAGAGGAGTAATCTTTAGTTGATCCCAGCCTGAAGTCGTCAGAGTCGGCCAGGAAGCAACCATAAATGCTCTTGCTAACAGAGCAGGATTTAAAGGATTATAACCTAATCCTCCGAAAACTTGTTTTCCCACTGCAATGGCAAAAACTGAACCTACTACAGGTAACCACCAGGGTGAAGCAGCATGGATATTGAATGAGACCAATATTCCGGTGACTACTGCACTACCGTCAGTAACTGTAACAGGTATCTTGCGAAATTTCTGGATCAATGCTTCTGTTATCACTGCGGCTGCTACACCGTAGATAGTTAGAAATAAAGAGTTGATTCCGAAAAACATTATGGCAACACCAAGTGCTGGCATAAGAGCCAGTACGACCTGCCACATAACTGAAGCGACTGAACACTTTTCGTGGAGATGTGGTGCTGCTGAAACAGTAAAACTTTTATTCATGTATCCCCCGCTATTTTCTGTTTAATTTAGCAATTTCTATTTTAGCAATATCTATCCATTGAATCAGTTTAATACTTGATGGACAGACAAAAGCACAACTTCCGCATTTAATACAATCCATTGCTCCATATTTTTGAGCTTCTAACCAGGAACTAGCTTTAACAGATTTTACTATCATGGTGGGTACAAGATTCATAGGGCAGACGTCTACGCATCTTCCGCAACGCAAGCAAGGAGACTCCATATCTAATTTTGCCTCTTTCTCGCTGAAAAGCAAAAGTCCGGAACTGCCCTTGGTCATAGGGGTCTTTAAAGTAGGAATGGCAAAACCCATCATGGGTCCGCCAGAAATTACCTTACCAATATTTTCATTAGTTTCATCACAATAGCTTAGTAAATCTGAATAATTAGTTCCGATTCTAGTATATAAATTCTTGGGATTCTTTACAATAGAACCTGTTACTGTAATAATTCTCTCTATTAAAGGTTTTTTATATCTGACTGCCTCGTAGACTGCTACTGCTGTGGCTACGTTTTGAACTACCACTTTAACAGACATCGGAAGACCGCCCTTATTGGGAACTTTGCGTTTAGTGGCCGCATAAATGAGCTGTTTTTCAGCTCCCTGAGGATATTTCAATTTTAATCCGACTACACTGATGTTCTTTTCACCTGCTGTGAGTTGTTTCATTTTTTCAATAGCATCAGGTTTATTGTTTTCGATTCCAATAACTCCTTTAGTTGCAGAGACCGTTTTCATCAAAATTTTAAGTCCGGCAATGATATCCTCTGCTTTTTCCAGCATTATACGATAGTCTGCTGTCAAGAATGGTTCACATTCGACCCCGTTTAAAACAACGGTATCTATGGGTTTATCTGGCGGAGGCGATAACTTGACATGGGTAGGAAAACCAGCACCGCCCATTCCGCAAACACCGGCTTCCAGTATTCTTTTCTTAATTTCATCTGGAGATAAATCAAGATAATTATCGTCATCGGCAAGTTCAACCCATTTATCCTCACCATCCCCGGTTATTTCAATTGCTGTTTGTACAGTTCCGGTAGGATGAGGGAAATTGGCAATCTTTGTTACTTTACCGGATATAGAAGCATGCATCGGAATTGAAACGAAACCGCCTGGTTCTGAAATTTTTTGTCCGGTTAAAACTACGTCTCCGACTTTAACTATTGGTTTTGAAGGTGCTCCAATGTGTTGAGAAAGCGGAATTACCACTTTTGCTGGTAACGGCATTTTTTCAATGCTGCAATTTTTAGAGAATTGTTTAAAATCATGAGGATGAACTCCTCCGGGGAAGGTTTTTAGTCCCATAATAACTCCCTGTTAATTATTTAGTGTTCAAGAATTTAGACTTATCAAAAACTATTGTCATTAATGATTTTGATTAAATATGTGTCATTGATAATTTACCTTTTATTATTGCAAGATTTTTTTCAGATAAGCCTAAAAGCAAGGGATTGAATAAGCAATGATCGTTTCAAAAAAAAGTAAAAAAGACATTGACAAATACAGTGAGTGAATACTCAGTGAAATTGAAGGAGGAAAAGATGAACTCTCGTAAGCAAATGAAGGAAATTACCAGAAACAAAATTACTGAAACGGCTTTAAAACTCTTTTCTCGTAAAGGAATAAACAATGTGTCAACCATTGAAATCGCTGGTTCTGCCGGTATTGCTCATGGAACAATCTTCATTCACTTTGCAACCAAAAAAGAATTAATTTCAGAGATTGTAGAAAAAAATCTAACAGACTTCGAAGATGGGATTATTCTGCAAGTACGAGAAGCAAACTCGTTTTCCGAACTCCTAGATATTATTTTGAACGGGTATGAAAAGTATGAAGAGTTCTTTATATTTCTCGTGAGAGATTATTTCTATTTTGAACTGAATCTAAAACGTAGAATTATGGCGTGTAAAATGAGAATTATAAGTTTACTTAAACAATTCATAAAATTAATCACAGAAATTGAAGAAAATCAACCTATAGTTGAACAGTATCTGATTTTTGGAGTTATCGAATTTTATCTGCAACATAAGGATTTTTTCGTTGATGAAGGAAGCATTATCAATAGACTTAAAGATCAGATTAAATCACTTGTGAAAAATAGCATCAATCACAGGTTGTTGAATGAAAAAGACGACTCTTTATCAACTTTACAAAGAACAAAAGCGGAGGGAAAATGAAAAATAATATTTGTAAAAGTTGTGGAATATCTTTTGAGAGAAATGAAGACCAGACAGGTTTATCAGAAGATTATTGCAGTGAATGCCTAAATGAAGACGGAAGGATAAAGAACTTTAATGAAATTTTGGAGATAACAGCAGGAAGGATTAATAAAGAGTCAGGGATAAAGAAGAGTGAAGCATTAGAGATAGCCAGACTTAATCTGCAGATGTCTGAGAAATGGGCTAATCGCGAGAGAATTCTGACAGGGAAAGATTATATCGTGATAACAGACATAGGCAGTACAACGACAAAAGCTATACTTGTGGATAATACGTCGGGAGAATCTCAGATTATTGCTAAATATAACAGCTCCACCACTGTTGAAAAACCTCTTGAAGATGTGATGTTTGGTGCTTGTAGCTCTATCAGGGGTCTGGAAAAAATGTCGGGTGTGAAATTAATGATTGATGACTCTGTTGAAAATGACATTATTTTAAAAAAAAATGTTGCTTATCTGTCAACCAGCAGTGCCGGTGGAGGTTTACAGATAATTGCAATAGGTTTGACCAGTTTTGACTCAGCCAGTACTGCCAAAAGAACTGCTTACGGGGCAGGTGGAGTTCTGCTTGACGTTTTCTCAGTTGTAGATAAAAGAACAAATCTGGAGATAATCAACCTCATCAGCGGATATCAGCCTGATATTATTCTCTTCTCTGGCGGATATGATGATGGAGCTATTACTCCGATTATTCGAATGGCAGAACTAATAGCCACAGCCCGACCTACCAGGAAATTTTATGCAGATTCAAAAATTCCGCTAATTTTTGCCGGAAACCATAATGCAGCAGAATATATTCAGCCCATTCTGCAGGAAAAATTTGATCTACACATACTTCCCAATATCAGACCTGATGCTAAAACTGAAAATCATCTTCCTTCCAGAAAGAAAATAGGTAAGATTTTTATGGATAATGTTATGGAGTATGCTCCTGGTTACAAAACGCTCAAACAGAAGGTTGCAGATGAAATTCTTCCTACTCCTC
>JAQVBK010000299.1 GCA_028690365.1 Candidatus Cloacimonadota bacterium | reverse complement strand
ATCGATAGCAGTTGAATAAAGAATAGGTTTGAAGGAAGAACCCGGTTGTCTGTATGATTGCGTAATTCGATTAAATTTGCTGTGATTGAAATTTCTTCCGCCGATCATAACTTTTACATATCCGGTAGCAGCTTCCATTGAGAGAATTCCAGCCTGAACGTAAGGCGTAAATATGTCTATTGTGTCTGCGGGGAAATCTGTGTATTTGAATTCATACTCATTTTTTTGTTCAAACTCAATCATTTTCTCGTTCAGTATTGAGTCAGCATAGTTTTGCAAATCTATATCAAGAGTTGTGTATATTTTCAAGCCACCGGCAAAAAGCTGGCTTGTTCCTACTTTTGGCTCAATTTCTTTTCTTATGTGTTCGATGAAATAGCTGGCAGAAGTCTCATTTCCTTTGGGAGGGACTAACCCCAAATCTCTTTCGATGGCAGTCAGATAATCTTTTTCAGAGATAATATTTTCCATGAACATTCTCTTTAGAACCTGATTTCTTCGTCTTAATGCTCTTTCGGGATACCTGTAAGGATAGTATGCCCCCGGAAGTTGAGTCAGACCTACAATAGTTGCTGCTTCTATAACAGTCAGATCTCTGGCTTCTTTACTGAAATATTTGTTTGCAGCTGCCTCTATTCCATAAATGCCAGGTCCGTAAGGCACTTTATTCAAATACATTTCCAGAATTTCATATTTTGAATACATCTTCTCGATTTTCACGGCTAACATAAATTCTTTAATTTTTCTGGGTAACTGCTTGTCTAAAGACAGGAATAAATTTCTGGATAACTGCTGAGTGATTGTACTTGCTCCCTGAGCAAACGAACCATGCGTGATGTCGATAATGAAAGCTCTAAAAAGAGCAAAAAGATCTACTCCCCAGTGATTAAAGAAATTCTTGTCTTCAACAGCTACAGCTGAAAGAATTACATGAGGAGGTAGTTCATTGATGTTGGTTAGTTTCCTTTTTTCCACAGCAAAAACATGTATTAGTTTGTTGTTGCAATCATAGACTTCTGAACCAGTTTTCATATCATAATTCTGCAATTCACTCAACGGTGGAAGCTCGTCCGAATAATAATAAAAAGCTCCACAAAATACGCCAAAACCGATTGCAATTATTGCCAGAAAAATGAAGAGATATCTATAAACAAACCTGTCCATGTTTACTCCTGTAAAATCATTGGTGTCATAAATTGACAGACTGAATAATTGTCTATATTTTTATGTGTTGCTCTTGATGGAATTATCAGTTTCACTGCCAAAAGAATCCCGACTAATTCATTAGTAATTATATTGACTGCGTTAATCAAAATGTTTGGATTTAATAGGCAATGAAATATTTCCGCTGTTTGTTAGAACTCTTTATTTTTCTTAAGTTGGGAATTTTCTGGAAATATGTCAAATTACAGTTCCTTTATTGATGCAGAAATAGTTTGACCTTTTCTGCAAAAATTTTGTCTTTGTCTTTAATAAATGAGGCGTTTCAAAGTTACAATATGGGAGGAATTATGCGAAAGACATTAGTTTTGCTATTTGTGTTAATAGTCAGTGTAATGAGTGCAGTCAGAGTACCTTTTTCAGTTGCAGGTTTACCGGAAGACTGTGGTGTCGTATCTGATTTAAACGGTGATGTGAATGTTGCTATGAGTGATTTCGAAAAAACATTGATTGAAAAATTTGACAGAGAATTACCGGTAGTTTTCCCGGGGTTTCCCGTTTCTTACAATAATGCTAATACCCTTAACGGAGCAATCTACACAAACATGGACGATGACAATGAGTTGGAATTGCTGTTTGGAGTCGGTAAGAAGATTGTCGCTTTGAACACGGATGGTACAGCAGTTCAGGGTTGGCCTGTAAATATGACCTTTTATATCTGGGGATCTCCTTCCTGTGGCGATATTGATGGAGATGGAGAAGACGAAATTGTCTGTACAAGCAGAAATAATACTAACGGTAACACTGGAGAGCTGTATGCTTTCAGAAAAGATGGAACTGCGGTTGAAGGTTTCCCTGTAGTACAATCCGGTGGTGGAACATTAAATTCCTGCTTAGCAGATATCAACGGAGATGGTACTATGGAAATCCTTGTGAACATAAGAAATAGTCCTCAGGGTTGGGTTTATGTATACAATGGATCTGGTGAAGTTGTGGAAGGATGGCCTCAGGAGTTAGATACATTTCCAGGTGCTTCCATATCGGTGGGGGATATCGATGGTGATGGTAATCCTGAAGTGATTGCTCTCTCTTATCAGTCACTGTTTGTTTATGATACCAACGGTAATCTATTGGAGGGATTTCCGGTTAGTGCGGCAGGATTTACTTATTCCTATTCTTCTCCGGTATTGGTAGATTTAGACAATAACGGAACTAAACAGATAGTTTATGGAGGTTGCTCTGATGATGGCGGAGCAGTTTTTGTTGTTAATCCTGACGGAAGTTTCAGAGAGGGCTGGCCTGTTTATACTGACAGCTGGATTTTTGCCACAGTTTCGGTAGGCGACATTGATGCTGATGGAAATCTTGATTTAGTGGTGGGTGATCAGGTAAGTGCAGCAACTCCTTCAAACTTCATTTATGCCTGGGATAAGGATGGGGTTAATTTGACAGGATTTCCCACGGGACCTGTTGATGCTGTTTATACTCAGATTGCAATTGCTGATATTGATGGAGACGGATTGGTTGAGTTAATTGTTAGCTCTAATGCTTTTGCATTTGGATATGATTGTTATAATCATGACGGAACTCACAACGATGAATGGCCTCTTGCGGTTGGAACAGGATGGGATTCTGTAACGATGCAATCAACTGCAGTTATTGGTGACTTCGATGGTAATGGTTATCTTGATATTGCCGGAGCTGCAACAGGATTTTCTTCCTGGATAGTAGAATGTTATCTTTGGCAAACGAACACTTTGTATAACGAAGAACTTGCATACATGATTATTAATGGGTGCAATAATTACCATGACGGAGCTTATGAGAATCCGAACCAGTCAGTTTTCTTTCCTCCATCGTCAGTAACAGTTCAGGTAGAGAATTATAATGATGTAAATCTTGACTGGGAGATGCTTGAGATAAGTGATTTACTTACGGGATACAACGTTTATTTGAATGATGAGTTAATTTCCGCAATTGATGACATAGAGAATAATTCCTATTCGTGTTTAAATCTGGCGGAAGGTAACTATATCTATTATGTTACAGCTGTTTATGGCGAAGTTGAAAGTTTGCCTTCTGAAGAAGTGTCAGTTTCGATTAGCCTATTGCCACCGGTTGGTTTGACAGCTGAATTATTAAACGAAAATTCTGTTTCATTAACCTGGGAACCACCATCTAACAGCAGATGGTTGTCGGGATATGAATTGTTCAGAAATGACGTATCAATAGCACAGATTACAGAAAACCAGTTCATAGATGAAGGATTGACAAGTGGCTTATATCAGTACTATCTGATAGCGGTTTACGGGGATGAACTTTTTTCGGTACCATCTGAATCGGTTGAAATTGAGATAGTAGGTTCCAATTCAAATTCAAATCCTGTGGGTTTTGAATTTAGTTTGTTTCCCAATCCATTTGGAACTGCATGCGTAGAGAGAACCGGCAGAAAATCAGGTTCAGGATATCTTACGATTTTTTATAAAAACTCAAAGACAACAGAAGTTGCGATAAATGTATTCAATATTAAAGGTGAAAAAATTAGAAATCTGGCAACCGGAGCATACAAATCAGGTGAGTACAATTTTACTTGGGATGGTCGAAACAATAATAATGAAGAAGTGTCTTCGGGAATTTATTTTGTA
>JAQVBK010000298.1 GCA_028690365.1 Candidatus Cloacimonadota bacterium | reverse complement strand
AAGGTGAATGGTGTGGTTATGACTTCGGCTCCTTCTGGAAGATCCAGTGCTCCTACAGCAACATCCAGGGCGCTTGTTCCACTGTTTACTGCAACGGCATGTTTGCACCCCACGTATTTACAGAGTGCTTCCTCAAACTCCCTAACCTTCGGGCCTGTGGTCAGCCAATCGCTATTCAACACTTTCACAACTTCTTCGATATCCTCTTCGTCAATCCATTGACGCCCATAAGGAATCATTTGAAAACCTCGCAAGAGATGGTGTCTTTTTGTCCTCGATGACTTTACGAATTGGATTTTTCCAACAAGAACCAGGAAATATCGTCCTGTGGAAAAGTTAAATCACGATGATAGATGAATCCATAATTGACCAATTTGAGATCTGAAAATTGATCCAACATTTCACCAGCAAAATCTCTTTTAAATAGCTTGTTTTTATGACCACGATATGTTATTTCTGCAGGAGTTGGATTATAGTATTCAATTATACAAATGTATTTTTTACTCGCAGTATATAGCAAATTGTATACAAAGGGAAGCTGTTCAGGATCTATGTGTATAAGGACACCTTTCGCAAAAGTCAAATCTCGTTTGTAATCTGGATTAAAATCTAGTATCGACTGATTGTAAACATTGACATCACTCATCCTTTCAAGAATTGATACAGCTTTTTTGTTAATTTCAATCGCAGATAATTCTACTTCAGGAATCAGTTGTTTTATTGCATGAAGATTTAAACCAATGTTGGCACCAAATTCTATAACTGACTTCACACTGTCCACATTGTTGAAAATTTGAGCGAATAAAGAGATGTTGCTTGCCAGCATTTTAGCATTTTGATTCCTCTCAACGTACTCATCTCCAAACTCTCCTGCCCAAAAAAATTCTTGTTCAGTTTTATACGATTTCATAAAAACCCTCTAAACTACGATTTCATAAAAGTCCCAGGAATCATATGGAAACCTTATAGGGAACGGTGTCTTCCTTATCTTCCGGATTTTTACTGAAAACTATCAGGCTTGCCTCATGTTCCCAGTTATTTATTAATGCATGAGCTACAAAAGGTGGAATGTATATCATTTCGTATTCTTTAGTATGTGTATCCAGAATTATTTTCTCTTTTTTACCCGAAATAACGTTTTCCAGATGTAGCTCGATCTTGCCGGAAGCCGGTGCGATCCATTCTTCTTTATTCTTATGATAATGGTTGGCCCTGACCTTTCCAGGATTTACAGACACCAGATATGTGTGTATACAGTTGAAAGGCTCATCATCATAATTCATTGAGACCAGTTCTGAGAGCCAACCGTCTTCTCTCGTATGTTTAATTCGTGATAATTTCTTGAAGAGCATGTTGGTCAGCACATTTTTTTGAGTTCTTCTTTGCTAAGCCACTTATCGTTGATATCACTTGAATATCTGTACCCATCCGGAAGAGACTCACCATCCACATATTTTTCCTTATCCCAGAATGGAAACTCCGGTTCAATTGCGAAATAATCAGAAAACTCTTTTGCATGCCTTGCTTCATCTTCGGTAATCATAATCTCATGAAGCTTTTCACCGGGCCTTATGCCTACAATTTCTTTTTTTGCTTCAGGAGCAATAGCGTCTGCAAGATTCGTCATCCTCATACTGGGTATTTTTGGAATGAATATTTCTCCGCCTTGCATTCTTTCTATTGAGTTCAGGACGAAATTAACTCCCTGATCTAGAGTTAGCCAGAAACGTGTCATTCTTTCATCGGTGATGGTCAAAACACCTTTTTTCTTCTGTTCCTTGAAAAGAGGAATAACACTACCTCGGCTACCAATGACATTCCCATATCTTACGCAGCTGAATCTTGTTTTTCTTTTTCCTGTGTATGTGTTCCCTTGAACAAACAGTTTTTCTGCCACCATCTTTGTGGCTCCATAAAGGTTGACAGGATGGACTGCCTTATCAGTACTTATTGCCATTACTTTTTCTACAGAGTTATCGATGGCAGCATCAATCACATTCACAGCCCCGTCAATGTTTGTCCGTATAGCTTCTATAGGGTTATATTCACAGGCAGGAACCTGTTTTAAAGCCGCGGCATGTACTACAATGTCAACACCATTCATCGCACGGTAGAGCCGATCTCGGTCTCTCACATCCCCTATTAAAAAACGAATTCTGTCATCTTTGAATTTTTGCTCCATTATGTACTGGTTATACTCCCCTCTTGAATAGATTCTAAGGCTTTTTGGATTATGATCTCGAAGAATAATCTCTGCAAATTTGTTTCCAAAAGAACCAGTACCTCCTGTAAGCAATATCGTTTTCCCATCGAATGCAGATTTATTATTTTTTTCCATATGTTCACGACCAAACAACAACTGTTTTTTTAAATATATGCTTAAATAGAGTCATTTACGCAAAAAATTACACTTGAAATTGAACATATCCATTCTCTAGTCCGAAGCATTGTGTTTCTGGTTCATTATGAAAATTAAGTATAAATAGTTGTGTATCCCAAGTTTGAAATCCTTCTAGTGAGATTATTTTCAATGCACCTAAAAATGTGGAACATAGGTTACAAACTTTTTTTAAGTTGCCAGATTTCATCTATATTTTCAAAAATATCGCGGTTCCAAAACTTTTCAACAATGTTCCAGAATTGCAATGGTGTGTATCCTAAAAAAGTTATAAAATCATCCATTGCACGCTGATCCAATATATGGTCATGATCTGCAATTAATTTTTTAGCTTCGGATAAACTAATCAATCCTTCCCGAACACGTCTACTTGCGATATCAGACGTTCGCTGAAATCCGAATTTAGGATATTTCAACCAGAGATGAACCATGTATGCTACAGAATCAATCTGTTCAAAATCTTCAATGCAACCTTCGCGTTTCCATTCATGAGATAAATCATGGAATCCGTATTTTTTCGCAATATCAAAATTAATCACACTACTCCAAGGAGTGAAATAGCTCATAAAAATCACTTCAGGTTTCACTATCTTTAGTTCATCTTCTGCGGGTGGAATAATAGCATTTACTTCTTTTCTAGATACACCTCTCTGTAGCCAAAAGTCTATATCAATTGATTTAAATACCTGCGAGATTGTTTCATTTGCTGAATAATTATCCTGGTCAGTGGTACCATATTCATACGCTGAATTCTCACCATACACAACAAACGGTATTCCAAATTTGATAGCCATTTTTAGTGGAACTGTATATATCGCAGCTTCTACAAACTTTAAAGGATTACCCATTTCTTCAAATGCAATTCTAGTAACTCTTCTAAATAGGTCGATACTCAAATCAAACAGGATATGATCGCAACCAAATGTTTCCCCTAAGTTTTTGTAATTTTTCAAACCAGCTTCTGTCTTTGTGAAAGGATCGCCAACAGTTACCAAAAGAGGATTCATATCCATTTTGACTTTCATTTCATAAACAAGACGACAACTATCTTTTCCACCACTTACAGGAATTACACAATCATAATACCCATCAGATCTTCTATATTTATTACAAAGTTTTCTTAATTCTTCTCGTCTTTCATCCCAATTGATCAGTTTCCTTTTTTCATAGTTTATGCAAGCTTTGCAAACTCCCTCATCATTAAATATAGACCCCGGCCTTGTATCCGGCATCAAGCATTTTTGACAATATCGCATTTTTACGTCCTCGTTTGAATTTTATAGTTAAGAGCGTGTCTTAAAATTAAATAATCCTTGTACCTTAATAGTTCGTTAGTGTTCGATCAAACAAAACGACTCGCCTATCCAAGTGATTTATCTGATAAAGAATGGGAATTACTTAAGCCCCATA
>JAQVBK010000297.1 GCA_028690365.1 Candidatus Cloacimonadota bacterium | reverse complement strand
GAGAAATTCTCCTTTGTAATTTCATTAGAAACTGATTGAACGTTTCTTCCAAGAACATCTCCTGCTGCGAAGATTGAATCCTTTGAAACAATTCCTCCGGCAACAACAACTGCGCCGTCTACGTTTGAAAGAGTTCCAGAAACCTGAGACCTTGAATAGCTTGCACCGTTTACAGTGAGAGAAGCTCCAGTAGTATTTGTACTTGTAAGTCTTCCAGTGATTCCTTGGCTTGCATTAATGGAAACGTTATTATTAAAAGTTGTAATTCCGTTATGTGTTACGGCTCCGCCAGTTGTTAATGCGTAACTTGAAATATAGCCTTTCAGAGCAGCAGTAGTAGGAATTTTGTTATTGTCGTTTACCGCTGTCTCAAAATCTTTTTCACAAGCAGTTCCCAGCGTATAATTCGCTTTTACAGTCAATGAATAATTATTTGATGTGTGGCCAATTTTAAAACCGCCAGTAATCACTGGGTTGTTAATTGTTATGTTATTTAGTGAAGTCAGTCCAGAGATTAAAGCAACAGAGCTTCCGAGTTCACAAGAAGTACTACCATATTGAACTGTTGTATTATAAATTTTACTGTTCTGAATTGTGTTATCTCTAATCTGGGCACCGTTAATTGTTATTTGAACCGAACCAGCTGTTGTAACAGTAGTTGGAGGATTTCCAGCTTCAATTGTTCCAAAAACAGTATGAGTCGAATCGTTATTAATGGATGTTCCGTTTGTTATTCCCAGCGAAGGAATAAAATAAATTTTATTATTTGTTGATATATTTACAAATGACAAAAATGGAGTTAGAACAAAATCAGCAACAGCTGGCATAGTTAGTGCTGAGCCACTTATAGTTATTGCTTTAAAAGCATTGTATAACTCTCCAGCGGTATCAAAAACTGAAGCACTTGTTCCACCAGCATAATAAGTCGTATTATTATATGTTACACTTCCAGAAAACTTCTTTGTTTTTGTAGAATAAAAAATACTTGCAGATAATCCAGTTAGCATTGAGCTGACTTCAATTTGTCTTGCAGCTGCTTCACATTTTGGGTAAAGATGATATGCAACACCGTTATTAATAAACGTTCCGGGTTTAATTTCAACATATACTGTACTGTTAATAACAGTAATCGCTGGATCACAACCGCTTACAATTGCAGATTGTCCAGTTTGTCCAAACGGAACAAACGATGAGATTGCAAAATGTTCAAGTTCTCTATCGTTACCAAACAAATTTGAAATTGGGCGAATGTAATTTCCATATGTTCTAATTTCTCCGCCTCCCCATTCTTGGGTTGGTGTATTTTTCGGAAATTTACTATTATTTGCAGTGATTGTTGTGTTTCCAATTGTGTGGTCTATATTCATAATACTCTCTTTTCTTTTTTTTAAATTTCAATTGACTCTTCAAATGTAAGAGCTTCTCTAGTGTCTTTGCGAACTACTTCTATATATACGTTTGCTGCATGTTCAATTTCATCATATGTAATATTGCTTGATGTAACAGAAACTCTTGGTTCATACATTTCAATCGTATTTTTTAAGCTGTTTTCAACATGCTGAGCAAGCAATTGCCTACGATTAAATAAGAAGTTTTCAAGAAGACTTCCAAATTCTGGGTTGTTAACACGTTCTGATTTATAGGTCATAACTATTCTGCCAATTCTTTCGAGAAGCAGTTGGTTATCCATTGAAATGTCAAAACCATTATTTTGTTTAAAGCTTAATCCACGTATAGTCATTGCTCTGATAATTCACCTGTCATTATCTTGACTGAAAATTCAAGTTAAATTAGAAAGAGGATATCAAAAAATGACCGTAAAAGAATTTTTTAAAGTAGTTTGGGACAAGCTTAAATTTGTTCTACTTGGGATTGGAGCAGCGATTCTCGCAATCCTTGGAATAAAGAAAGCAGTTGCAAATAAGCAAATCAAAAATAATGATGAGCTTGTAGATAAAATTGAAAATCAACTTGCAACTTCGGAAGAGGTTCCTGCAAAGAATGATGAGGAAGTTAAAGTTGCAGAAAAAGTTGTAGAGGAAGCTGAAAAAGCAAAAGACGAAGCAAAGTCAACAGCTGAAAATGTCAATGATGTAATCGAAGACAACAAGAAAGTTCTTGAGAAATATAAAAACAGGAAAAAGAAAGATACAAAATGAAAAAGATTTTTTTAATTTTATTAATTACAATAATTTCAATTGCTAGTGTTTTTGCAGTAGTAACTGATGAAGAATTTGATGAGGTATATAATCAGCTTGAGGTTTCAACTAATGCTCTTATTGCTCAACAGGAAACAATCAGTGAGCTTACGGCTCAGATTGATAAACTTGTTAGCAATAACAAATCATTGACCGAAAGTTTAAAAACGTCATCAGAAGAAATCAAAACTCTTAACTCATTGCTTAATGAGTCAAAGACTAATCTTGACAAATCGTCTTCTTCGATTCGCTCTCTCCTTAATAAGAAGTTTATTGCTGAAGCAAAAGTTGGGGTTTCGTTTGTTGATACAAAACCATATATAGGAGCAGGAATTGGCTTTGGATATAAAGTTTTTACATTTGGGTATCTGAAAGCTAATTTTTTCATGAACACTAGAAGGGATTTTGACGTGTCATTATCTTATGACATTGTTTTCTAGTGATAGAGCAAAGATAAAGTAGAGGAAAAAATAAAATATATGAGTGACAATAAAACCACACTTCGTGAATTTTTAGATATAGAAAAGAACGGAAGAAATACTATACGTGAGAAAGCTGAACTTGATAATATTCTTGAATGTGTAGATGACATTTCTGGAATGTTTCTTGCAACAAAACATGTCAAGCCTCTGCTTGAGTCTCTTGACCAGACAAAAGATTACGTTCGTCTTTTGAATAAAGCAGTTGCAAATCTCAAAGTATACGAATCGAAAGAGATTAATGAAGAAGAGATGAAAACCTCTTCTGCAAGAATCCTCGCCTATGATATTCATAAATCAATTGAAGAAAGTTATTCTGCTTTGATTTCTCACAAGAGAGAATTCAAAGAAATGGATAAGACAAATATTTCTAAAATTTATTCGTCAATGCTTTTTGAGCTTGAGATGTTATGTAGAAAATACAACATCATTATTGAAAATATAATTGACAGCAGCGATACCGTCATGTTTGAATCTGTTTCAAATGAGATGGCTAAAATCATAAGCGAAGTTCTTTGAACTGATTAATATAATTTGAAATAGCCGGAGTTTTTATGCTCCGGCTATTTTTTTCACGTCTTTGAATCTCCAAACGTTTTTACAAGCCTTGGGTTGTAGTTTTCAAAATTCTTAGGAAGGATTCCTCCATTTGAATCGATTTTTAGCGTAATCTCAAAAATTCGACTGTCACTTCCTCCATCTTGACTTGTAACTTGATTTATGTCCATGACTCTTGCTTTTATCACACCTATAGAGCCCGGAATGTCACAAACTAGATATACTGGCGACATTCTGAAAATCCCACCGAAAATACTTGCTGGAGTTTCCCATGGTTCAATTGAGACAGAAATCTTGTTTGAACCGAAACCAGATGAAATATTATATGCAAGCATGTATTTAAACATACTGGCTATATTTTTCTTTCTTAACTGAGCTGAGCTCGCTGCAATATTCGTGTTTTTTACAATAACATACATTTCACGAAGAGAACCGTTACGTTTATTTAATCTAGATTCAGCTATGATTTGTGCATCGTTAAATAGAGCAGGGTTCTTTCTTGTTTTATTGTCATAACGACAACCGGATTAGCCTCGTCAGTTTTTTGAGGCTTGCGGTTTTCGGGCATATTGTAATGTATTC
>JAQVBK010000296.1 GCA_028690365.1 Candidatus Cloacimonadota bacterium | reverse complement strand
AAAGCTTTCTGCCTTTTCTTCATAGACTCTTTGTACCATAGATTCAGGTACTTCAAAACTATTATTATCTATCAGGGCATGAAGAATAGCCTGATTCTTTCTAGAAAGATTTGTTGCATCAATTCTCATCTGTTTTTCATCTTTTATGAAAGCCTTCAATTCATCCATGTTCTCATATCCGGCATCTGAAGCAAAACTATCATTGAGTTCCGGATAAATGTTTCTTTTTATCTTTTCTACTTTTACTTTGGCAATTATTGATTCTTCTCTTGAATCATCTTTCTCGAATAAAACCGTTTCGAACTCGTCATTAATCTTTTTACCATTAATATCATTGTAAAAAGTTTCACTATACTGTCTCTGACTCAAATCAAGTGTTCTTTTAACTTCGTTGGAATACCCGTTTTCTTTGTTTTTTATTCTGACCGAGAGTTCAACTTCAGTATCATTCAACTGATTTATTTCTTCAATCTCCTGTGATTCTTTCATATCATTTCTGAGCTTCTCCAAGTCTTCATCAATCATTTTCTCAGCAAATTCTATTGGCTCAAATTCAACTTCGATATTCTCAAATTTTTCAACCTTTACTTCAGGGAAAGACTCAAAATGATATTCAACTTTGAATTCAGTACCTTTATTCCAGTCAGATGTAACAACTTTTCCGTGATCAATTATTTTAAATGGCAAATCTTCAATAATTTCTTTATAAATCTTCTCATACATTTCAGAGATAAATTCTTCCTGTAGTTTGGGACCAAAATATACCTCTACTTTTGAAAGAGGAGCTTTGCCTTTTCTGAAACCAGGGACTACTACATAATTTTTATATTTCTGTAAAACAGAATTGTATTCATTGACAGCTGTTTGAGCATCAATTGTCACCTGAACACTCTTAACACATTTTCCAAGATCTTTAACATTCAGAGTCTTCTCCACGTAAACCTCTCTTTTTTTATTTGGTGCGAAAGAGGGGACTCGAACCCCTACGAGAAATTCTCACTGGATCCTAAGTCCAGCGCGTCTGCCAATTCCGCCACTTTCGCAAGTTTTATCATTATTTCTGCATTTTTCCGAGTATCTCGCTATACTTTGCAACTGTCTTGTCATCTTGAATCTGCTGAGCAGCATAAATCAGGATTTGAGCTGCAGTTTTTTTATCTTCCTGATTTGTAGTCATGTCAAACCATTTTACTGCATAAGGTATCAACTCTTTATACATTTTTTCACGGTTCATAAAAACAACCAGGTTTTGGAAATAAGCTGGATTACTCATATCAATCATGATAATTCTGTTATAGAGTTCAATAACGTCCTGCATATCTCCTTCAGACCATGAAATATTTGCAGCTTCAATAAGCGCTTCAACATTATTTTTATCGACTTCAGTAACACGCAGGAAAGTATCATAAGCTTCTTTTTTCTTACCCATTTCAAGCAAAATTATAGCTTTATTGAAGATATTGTCAATATCGGTAGGATAATTCTCAATAATCACATCCATGTATTGAAGAGCAGTTTCATGTTCTTTTTTCTCAACGTAATAGAGTGCAATCTGAGCAAGTAATTGTTTATTGTTAGGTTCAAACTCAAGAAGTTTTTTTGCATATTCAACAGCCTTTTCCTGGTTCTGTTTAGTTATAAAAATGTTGTACAAATAGAATAGAGTTTCTTTTCTATTAGGAACCAACTCGTCTAATTGTAAGAAAATGTTTTCGGATGTCTCAAAATCTTCTTCATTATATTTATCCTGACCAATTTTGAAGATTTTCACCCAACAACTTTCAGCAAATTTTTCTGAATCCAACAACCATTTTTTCTCTTCTTTGCTGAGTTTTTTCTCAGCATTGGCAGCTTCAATATATCTAATAAAAAGAACTCGTGCTTTAGAAAAATTCTCTATCTTCTTAGAAACTGTAAGTTCTTTGTTTCCATAATCAGGATCATCGGCATCGGGTTCTGCAAGATAATAGTGGATATCAGCTGATACTTTAAGAGCTTCAAGATGATTTGGGTCTTCATTAAGTACTGATTGAAAATCAACGAGAGCTTCTTCCAGTTTACGTTCAACCTTAAACTTCAGTCTCGCATTTCTCAAATCTTTGTTTGCATCTGAAGACAATTTAACTTTAGCTGCAAATGAGATCGTAAAGATTGTCAGTAGAAGGGCTGTTATCAAGGCCTTGGTTTTCATGTTCATCCTCCATATATTTTTATATAATTAACTATCTTTCAATGAGTTAGACATTTCTTTTAATAAGTCATTACATTAATTAAATTGATGGTTTACGAGTCAAGAATAAACTTAGTAACCGTCTGTTTGAAGCTCGTTTTAATGTAATCATTTTTCTACTCATTTCTTGACATTATTGATACAAAAAAAGAATCAAACCTCAGATAAATAATTAGAGTAATATCAGTGTACGTAATTACTCTCTAAATCTTAACTTTTCTTTGCTTTCTAATCAATGAGATGTTTTTGCAGAAAGCACATTAAGGAGAAAAATGAAAATAAAATACCTAGTCTTCGCAAGTCTTACTATTTTCTTTTGGGGAATATCACTTATTGCTACAAAAAGTTTGCTGTTAAATGGATTTACTCCAAACATCATTACTTTCCTAAGGTTTCTCATTGCCTCAGTTATTATGATTCTGTTTATGGGTAAAAAATTATTCATAAATATTCAGAAAGAAGACTGGAAATACTTAATTTTGATGGGACTGGGTGGTGTTTCATTGTTCTATTATTTTGAAAATGCCGGACTTCAGTACACTACAGTTGGAAATACTTCTCTTATAACAGCAACTATTCCAATGTTTACATTAATAACTGCCCATTTTGCCTATGGAAAGAAACTCAGTTGGCAAAATGTAACCGGAATTGTTTCTGGATTATTGGGTACTTTTATTCTGTTTTACGAAGACCTTATTAATTCAACGATAAACCTTAAGGGTGATTTTTTAGTTTTCTTGTCTGTAATCATGTGGATAGTGTATTCTTTTGCTTATCAAAAAATCATGAAGAAATATCCCGCCTCAAACATAACATTCATTGTATTCATTTTGGGATCACTGTTTCTCGTTCCCTCAGTTATTCTGAACATTTCAGATTTTTCTGCATTGAGAATAAATTCTTCGTCTTTAATTAGCTTGTTATTTCTTTCTGTTGTCTGTTCATTTATTGCATACTATTTATGGAATCTCTCAATCAACGGAATCGGGATAAAAATCACCTCAAATCTTATTCTCTTCATTCCTATTGTAAGCATAACTGCCGGAATACTGGTTTTTGGAGAATCATTTAACATAAATCTGATTTTTTCAACAATTCTTATACTATTGGGAGCATATCTTGCTTCTTTTTCCAGAAAAAATAACTCATTTTGAGGTAATCATGAAAGCAGCCGTTTTAACAATAGGTAATGAAATTCTGATCGGGAGGACAGTTAATACTAATCTAACCTTTCTAGCTAAAGAATTAACTTCAATTGGGATTGATGTAGATTTCTCAGCAACAATCAAAGATGTAAAAAATGAAATCTTTGAAATGCTTACTTATTGTGACAACAGATTTGATTTGATTATTACTACCGGAGGTCTGGGACCGACTTCTGATGATATCACTAAATCTGTTATTGCAGAATTCTATCAGAAAAAGTTGATTTTCTCTCCAAAAATTTGGGAAGATATTAAAAAATTATTCGAGAAGAGAAACATCGAAATACCTGCCATAAACAGAAATCAGGCAGAAGTACCTGAAGATTTTACCGTTCTGGAAAACCGCTATGGAACAGCCCCCGGTTTGTTGTACGAAAATAAGAAAAATCTTTTTTTCGCACTGCCGGGAGTTCCCTA
>JAQVBK010000295.1 GCA_028690365.1 Candidatus Cloacimonadota bacterium | reverse complement strand
ATATTTCCCCATATATTTCAAAGTTCATCATTATGTAGGTGCGATCACTGAGATAATGGCTGCTTTGGGAATAATTGCGATGATGTCGGTTGCTCCGGGTGAGACGTTAACAACATACTATCCGGGGTTAATGCTGATAATGGTTTTTGGCTATACTGTTTTTAGACAGCGTTTTACAATTGCTGCGATATGCGGCTGGATGATTGTAGCTCTTTACTTTCTAACCTGTTATTTCTTTGTTGAAGGGAGTCAGGAGATAGTATTCAATAACAATTTTTACCTGCTGATAACAAATATTCTCGGTATGGCTGCCTGTTACATGCTTGAGTATTACATGAGGCGGGATTTTTTTAATTCCTTGATGTTGAGAGAGAATGATGAAAAACTTTCAATACTTAATAAAGAATTAGAAGAACTTGTTATTGAAAGAACCCAAAAGCTTAAGGATTCGAATACTCTTTTAGAAGAAAAAGTGAAGGAAATTGATTACAAAAACCAGATTTTGGCTATCAGTGAAAAGGAATTCAAAGCAATATTTAGAAATTCACCTGACGGGATGGCAATTTTTGTTGTAAATGATGGAATTCGCAAGATTATTGACTGCAACAATGCCTATGTTCATTCCTCAGGTATATCCAGAGAAGAACTACTTTCCATGGCTGATATTAGTTCACTTCAAAAAAAAGAGGAAGTGGGTGAAGATTTTATTGAAGTGGCTGATTCTGAAGAGATTCTGAACAAATCAATTGAACATGGTATATATTCGTGGATTAGGGCAGACGGAAAACCAAATCTGTATTCGTATAAATCAATCAGAATTTCTATTTTTGATTCGGAACACTACTATCTGATTCAGAATGACATTATGGAACAAAAGAAATTTGAAATGGAACTTAAAATTCAAAAAGAAAAACTTGAAGAGAAAGTCAGGCAGCAAATGAAATCTTTGGAAGAGAATCTGGCTGAAAAAGAACGAATAACTCAGGAACTTCAGTTGAGTGAGAAAAAGTTCCGTCTGTTGGCTGAAAATGCACGAGATATTATTTTCCGCTATTCACTTAATGAAGAAAAATTTATTTATGTGAGTAATGCCGCAAAGGAGATTACTGGATATAGCCCCGAGGAACTCTATTCTTCAAATCGTACTGTGATTAAGTTCATCCACCCACTGTGGAGAAAATACTATCTGATGAAGAGTAGAGAAGCGTCGGAAGGGAATTTGCATCAATCATATGAGTATCTTATCATTAGTAAAGATGGTAAAGAAAAATGGCTTAATCAGAGAAATACTCTGATTAGAGATGAGAATGGTACACCTCTGTATGTTGAGGGAATTGCAACTGATGTTACTCAATCAAAGAGAGAAGAAGAATATCTGAGAAAAATGAAGGAAAAAGCGGAGTCGTTAAACAATGCCAAAAGTGAGTTTCTTGCCAATATGAGTCATGAAATAAGAACTCCACTGCATGGAATTCTGAGTTTTTCAAAACTTGCACTAAAAAAAGGCAACTCATTGACTCCTGAGAAAACTACCCATTATTTTCAACAGATACAAATTAGCGGTAACAGACTTCTCAAGCTACTTAATGACGTTCTTGATTTATCCAAAATGGAATCAGGTCTGATGAAATATGAAATGAAAAAGAACAGCCTGCTTCAGGCAGTAAAAGCTGTTGAAGAAGAGTTTTCAGCCATATTCAGAGAAAGAGATTTCGATTTTTCAATTCAGTGTGAGTTAGAATCTACTGCGGCAGTTTTTGACTATATTAAAATAATTCAGGTAATTCGGAATCTAGTCTCAAATGCTATTAAATTTAGTGGTGACAGTAAAAAGATTGTCATCTCTATCGACAAATCTTGTATTGAAATAGAAGGTGAACAATTCGATGCTCTGGAGTTACAGGTAATCGACTTCGGAATCGGAATACCACCCAATGAAAATGATGAGATATTTGAGAAATTTGTGCAGAGCAGCAAAACTGATTCAGGTGCGGGAGGAACAGGATTGGGACTTTCAATTTGTAAGGAGATTATTAATCGTCATTACGGCTCAATCAGAGCCTTTCTCAATCCGGAAGGTAGTGGGAGTGTTTTCCTTTTTGATATTCCTGTAGACTTCAAAAAGAATGCAGGGAAGCTGTATCAAAAAAAAACTGTACAAAAAAACAATGAATAAGCGATTTAACCTATATTTTGATTATTTTTGGAGGAATTATGAAATTAAAGGCATTTATGTTGGTATTTTTACTGCTCTTCGGTATGTTGAATGCAGTAAACTACATGGGAGTTAGGTTTGGATTCATGAATCCTGACGGAGCAAAATCAGGTGTAATTGGTGGTTTTAGCTATGGTCGAATCTTTGATGAAAGTGTGTCTCTGGACTTCGGTTTGGATTATTTTTACAAAGGCTATACTGATGACAAAAAAATCTCCGTCAATGATACTCAGGCTGATAATGAAATAATAACTTATTCCCGTTCAGCCGATATCAAGACTATTTACGTTCCCGTTATGGCAAATCTTAACGTGAAACTTCCACTGGACAGACAGATTAAACCTTTTTTTAAAGCAGGATTAGGCTGGGGATTTCTCTGGGAAGATGTGTATATTGCTGCTGAGGAAGATGATCCAAATACACAAGATAACGAAAAACATGATGAAATCGATGATGTGAAATTTTACAACGGTTTTAACTGGTTGGTTGGAGCTGGAGTAAAATATCGTCTTGCCCGAAAATCTTTTTTGATGGGTGAATTTTTCTATAACGGTGGAAAAATGACCAGAAACAGAGATAAAACTGAATATGGAATTACTTGGGATGAAATTGATATGAGTGGAATTGGTTTAAGGATTGGTATAGAATTTGAATTATAACTAAAAGAATAGAAAAGAGCTGACTAAGGGATAATTTCATAGTCAGCTCTTCTTTTTATGTTAGAAATTTTCCAGAACTGATTTTATATCAGCAACAAACTCTTCAATATCTTCTTCTGTTGTATCGAAGGATGTCATCCACCTAACTTCTGCATGTTCGTCATTCCAAACATAAAAAAATCTTTTTTTCTGCAGAGGCTCAATGGCTTCATGTGGAATTATGGCAAAGATTGCATTGGTTTCAACTTTCTGGGTAATTCGTAATCCCCGAACATTCTTAATTTTTCCATATAGAATCTGAGCCATTTTATTAGCGTGTATGGCGTTCTCAATAAATAAATCGTTCTCTAAAATTGCAGAGAATTGAGCAGAAATGAATCGCATCTTAGAATAAAGTTGCATACCTTGTTTTCTTATATATTTAAAGTCGGCTGAAAGTTCTCTATTAAAGAAGATTACTGCCTCTCCCAACATCATGCCATTTTTTGTTCCACCAAAAGAAAGTACATCAACACCGGCATCAGCAGTTATTTCCTTAAGGGATTTATTCAAAAAGACAGCAGCATTTGCTAGTCTAGCCCCATCCATGTGTAAATAAAGATTGTGCTCATGAGCAAAATCTGCCAGATTACGAATCTCTTTGGGAGTATAAACTGTCCCTAGTTCAGTACATTGTGAAATAGAGATTACTTTGGGTTGAGAGTGATGTTCTGTTCCCAGTACGTAGAGTTTCTTCTCAATTTCCTCCGGATGGATTTTACCGTTGATTGTTTTGAGAGTAACTATTTTACACCCTGTGTAATTCTCAGGAGCACCACACTCATCTACATTAATGTGCGCAGTTTCAGCACAGAGGATTGAATGGTAAGCATTGGTAATAGCTTTTAATCCTAACACATTTGCGCCGGTCCCACTCATTACAAAATAGCAGTCAATATCTTCACCAAAGAGCTTTTTTACTTCATTAATAGCTTTTCTTGTCCACGCA
>JAQVBK010000294.1 GCA_028690365.1 Candidatus Cloacimonadota bacterium | reverse complement strand
CGAAGCTGAGTTAGAAATTGAAATAGTCGGACCTTCTTCTGTTACAGAGCAAATTGGATTATCTGACCACTTGCTTAGGTTAGGCGCAAATCATGTATTTATTGATGGCTCTATTGATAGAAAAGCTATAGCTTCGGCTGTAGAAGTGGGGCAGACTATTTTAGTGTGTAGTCCGAATTTTGGTCAGCTAGATGAAATCATTGATGAACTAACGTATTACTATCAACTTAGCAGAATAGAACCGTATTTGCTTATGAACGATAAAAAATCAGCGAATCAGAGTATAATTTACAGAGATTTCACAAAAAGGATCAATGTGAAAGAGAATTCTTCAATAAGAGCCTGTACGGAGACCGAAATTATTGAAAGCGGTTGCCGTAGCCTGATTGGTAATGAAACAAAAATTTCAAATTTGTTTCAGAGAAAAGATATTTGTAAGATATTCATTAATGGTGCTATCACTGAAAGGAGTTTTAGTAAAATCTCCGATTCGTTTTTTTCTTTTACAGGTGAAATGATTTTGTCATCGCCTCTACATCTTTCTCTCAGAAACAGAGATATAAAAAAAATGATTTCTTCTTTGAAAATGAAAGTACTTCATCCTTTTAGATTAGTAGCTATTGGGGTTAACAGTTTTGCTGTAAACGGGAATCATATCGACTGTGATAAATTCCGAAATACAGTAAGAAATGAATTTCCTGATATACCTGTATTGGATGTCAGAGAAGCAAGATAGCTCTTTTTTGACAAACTTAGCTTCTTAAAAAAGTGTCGTGTCAATTATCGAACAACCTTATTAGAATTAATGCTATAACTATTCGCAAAGTGAACAAAGGGATGCGTCATTTTAGACATGATATAATACTGGCTAAACTGCTGGAATTTAATACTCCGGTTACCTTGACAAAACAAATATTGTAAAAAATCTGTCACTCAATATTGAACTGAGGAGGCAGATTATGGCAGATATCATTAAAATTCTGGAAGATTCAAATGCCCTGTTGAACGGACATTTCAAGCTTACATCAGGCAGACACAGCAACCGTTACATCGAAAAAATAAAAATTATCAATCAACCTGACAAAGTAGTACAACTTTGCACTGAATTGGCTGAGAGACTGAAAAAGATAGATACAGATGTTATTATTGGTCCGGCAATGGGGGGAATAGTTCTTGCCTATGAAGTAGCTAAACAGTTGGGAAAACCTTTTGTGTTTACTCAGAGAAAAGACGATAAAATGACTATACGAAGCGGATTCAATTTGAATGCGGGTGAAAAAGCCATAATTATTGAGGATATTGTAACAACCGGCGGTAGTGTTTTTGAAGTAATGGAAGCTTTAAAAGAGAGAGGAATAATTGTTTCTGCTGTGGGTCTAATTGTGGACAGATCCGGTGGAAAAGTGGATTTCGGTGTTCATACGGAAGCTTTGTTGACTGTAGATATTGAATCTTATGAAGCCACAGAATGTCCTTTGTGCAAAAGTGGAATTCCATTGTCAACTCCCGGCTCAAGTAACAAAAAATGATAAGAATCTGCAGTCAAAATGAGGGAAAATGTATAGAGTTGGAATAACGACCGGTGATCCGGCAGGTATAGGTTCTGAAGTCTTGGGGAGTGCTCTGAGATTCAGACGGCTGGACAAGAATATAGCATACATAATCTATGGTAGAAAACCGGATTATGTTTCAGGAAACGAAATTAAACAAATTACTACAGTTAAAGATGCAGTTGTCGGTGGTAAGATATATTGGATAAATGAAGATAACAAGTTGATCAAACCGGGTGATCCTTCTGCTGAATCGGGTAGAATAGCTCTGAGAATTCTTCAACAAACAGCTAATGACCTTGCCGGGGGGCTTCTTGATGCTGTTGTTACCGGACCTGTTTCAAAAAAACATATTCGAATAACTGCAGAAAATTTCATAGGTCACACCGAATTTTTCGCAGAAAAAATTAATGTAAAAGATGTGGTAATGTCATTTTGGGGACCGGTTTTCAATCTGAGCCTTTTAACAACACACCTCCCCTTAGCCAGCGTATCTTCTTTGCTGACCAGAGATTTCATCATGAGAAAACTCAGAATAATAATTTCTGAGACCAATAAATTCATTGAAACTCCACGCTTTGCTTTTCTGGGGATAAATCCGCATGCTGGAGAGGAATCCGCCTTCGGAGAAGAAGAAGTTACTATCAGAAATGTAGTGGAAGAATTGCAGAATGAAGGGATAAATATTGAAGGTCCATTCTCTGCTGACAGTTTCTTTTGTCGTAATCTTAATAAGTATGATATGATTATCTCAGCAGCTCATGATCAGGGGCTTATTCCATTTAAACTTCTTTCGGAAGACAAAGGGGTTAATGTGACTTTGGGATTGCCGTTCTACAGAGCTTCAGTGGATCACGGAACTGCGTTTGATATTGCCGGTAAAGGCATTGCCAAAGACACTAGTGCAGCTAAGGCAATTAACTTTGTTGAGAAAGCTCTGACAGGAAGAGATTCGATTGATGCCCAAATTTATAATCGTTTTGCCTATATTTATGATGATTATATGAGCCATGTTGATTACAAAGATTGGGTAGAATTCATTCTTACTACATATCGAAAAATGACTCAAAAAAATCCTGATAGAATTATTGAGTTAGCTTGTGGAACGGCAAATGTTAGTTCGCTTATGGTGGAGCAGGGATTATTAGTAGACGCTTGTGATTTCTCATCAGATATGTTGAAAGTTGCTTCCAGAAAAAAGCATGCTCCCAATCTCTTTTTGCGTAGTTTAACTGAAGATTTGGGAGAAGATAAGTATAATCTGGTACTTCTGCTTTTTGACAGTATTAATTATCTGATAAAAGAAGGTGATATCTCTTTACTTTTATGCAATGTAGCTAAGGCTTTACAAGAAAATGGATTATTTATTTTCGACATTTCAACAATATTTAATACTGAAGAAAATTTCGACGGATACGTCAATATCGAAGATAAAGAGAATATTTTCATTACGCAGGAAAGTGATTTTAGCAGAAGAAAAAGAGTTCAGCAAAACAAAGTAACCATATTTGAAAAGGATGGTTTTTGTCATAAAAAATATCAGGAAATTCACAAACAGATGATTTATCGAACCACCGATATTGTGAGCTATGTTTCATCATCCGGACTCACTCTCAAAGGAATTCATGTTATTGGTGATTCCAGAAATCTGCTTCAGTCAATTAAACCACTTTCCAGATTAGATGATCTTTTTTCCAGACTATTTTTTGTTGTGCAGAAGAATAAATGATTTTTCTTAATGAATCAGAGTTGAAGAAGGAGTATTCGGTTATTGCCGGGGTTGACGAAGCAGGACGTGGACCACTTATAGGTCCGGTGGTAATAGCTGCTGTGATATTAAATGGACAGCGTATTGAGGGACTTAACGACTCCAAAATGCTTACAGAAAAGAAAAGAGAAATTCTTTTCGAAATTATTATGGAAAATGCTCTTTGTTGGCATATTGAAATTGTTCCGGCAAATGTCATAGATGATTTGAATATTCTGCAGGCTACTCTGCAGGGTATGAAAATTTGTGTAAATTCTCTTTCAGTACAACCGGATATTTGTCTTTTTGATGGCAATGTTGTTCCCTCAGGAATTAGTTATTATAGCAGGTCTGTTGTGAAAGGAGACTCTTTCTATGCTTCTATTTCAGCTGCGTCCGTTTTAGCAAAGGTAACCAGGGACAGACTTCTAATAGAGATGGACAAAAAATATCCTCAATACAATCTGAGAAAAAATAAAGGATACCCTACTGCAGAACATCTTGCTGCTATTGAGAAACACGGAATTACTCCCGAACATCGTCGAAGTTACAAGCCGGTACATCTTTCTATAGAA
>JAQVBK010000293.1 GCA_028690365.1 Candidatus Cloacimonadota bacterium | reverse complement strand
CTACCTCTTCGACGTCAGCACACCCGGAAATCCGATCCTGAAGCAGAATCTCAGCTCCGCCGGCTATACCAACAACGCCAAATTCCACCAGGGAAAACTGATCGTTGCCGCCCGGGACACCAAATACTATACTGGGTAAAAATACGATTTTTGGGGTGAAAAGTATAAAAGCTCTGATAAAATATTACAATAGGACAATCGAGAGAGTAGAAACCGAAGCAAGAGAAAAAAATCTCAATGAAGATGAGATCAGAGAGATTATTAAAGCAGTAAGTACCTATCTTTTCACACGTACATATCCGTTCAATCTTTCGAAAGAGGGAACTGAAATTTTTAAAGAAGTTGTTAGAAATTACGATTTCTTCAGTCAGCTCTATCGAAACTATCCGTTAATTTATATTACCGGACCCGATCAACGTGACGTAAATTTGACGATATCTCAGATTAATACTCACAAAATTAGAGGTGCAGATACCTTTATCATATCAGAAGAAAACGATAAGTTGATGGAGAATGCAAAATCTGCTCCAAGCTCAGATTCTTACTATGGATGGGGTTATATAATTTTACCTAAAACGGGAGATTCCCTTCTCTGCACAATATCGTCAACTGTAGTTTTACAACTGTTAGCTTTGAAAATGAGTGAGAAAAAAATGGTTTACCTGGATAGACTTGGAGCGATAGATCATGGAGTGCATCCTGATGTCCCCAAAAATGTTTCTAAATCTATTACAGTAGATTGATTTGGAAGTACCACAAAATTTGAAATTGATTGTTTTGTTATCAGAAAACGATAAAAAGAAATTTCAATAAATCACTTGATTTAAAAGGCTTAATAAAAATTCTGGCAAAAAAACAAGGAGACGATGACATGGCTTACAATCTCAGAAACAGAAATTTTCTCACACTACTGGATTTTAGTCCGAAAGAAATTAATTTCATGCTGGAGTTATCCGCTGATTTGAAAAAAGCAAAATATGCGGGAACAGAACAGCAGATGCTGAAAGGCAAAAATATTGCTCTCATCTTTGAAAAAGATTCAACCAGAACCAGATGTGCCTTTGAGGTTGCAGCTTTGGATCAGGGAGCTCATGTAACATACCTTGGACCCTCAGGCAGCCAGATTGGTAACAAAGAAACCATGAAAGATACAGCCAGGGTTTTAGGAAGAATGTACGACGGAATCGAATACCGTGGTTTCGGACAGGAAATAGTGGAAGAATTGGCAAAATATGCCGGTGTTCCGGTTTGGAACGGACTTACCAATGAAGATCATCCAACTCAGGTTCTGGCAGATTTTCTCACTATCATGGAAGTTAAAAAATCTCCTTTGAATCAGATTGCTTTTGTTTACGCCGGTGACGGCAGAAACAATATGGCTAATGCCCTGATGATCGGTGCAGCCAAGATGGGAATGGATTTCCGTATTGTTACTCCGGCAGAACTCAACCCTGAAAAAACTCTTGTGGACAAATGTCTGGCAATAGCAAAAACTACCGGTGGAAAAATCACTATCACCAGCGACATTGCAGCCGGTGTAGCCGGAGCAGATGTTATCTACACAGATGTTTGGGTTTCTATGGGCGAACCGGCAGAAGTGTGGGAAGCCAGAATTAAACAGTTGAAACCATATCAGGTTAACAGAGAAATGATGAACTTGACTGGAAAGAAAGATACTATGTTCCTGCATTGTTTGCCTTCATTCCACAATGCCGATACCAAAGTTGGAAAGAATATACTGGAAAAATTTGGTATAGCTGAAATGGAAGTTACTGATGAGGTTTTTGAAAGTGAAAATTCTTTCGTTTTTGACGAAGCCGAAAACAGAATGCACACAATAAAGGCAGTGATGGTGGCAACTCTGGGTTGCTAAACAGTTGTTGTGATAAATTGGAAACGGGCACTGGTTGGTGCCCGTTTTTATTTAAGGTTTGATATTCAAATAGAATAAATTCATCTCGAGCGAATTATTGTAATGTAAATTTAAATGTTTAAGTCATTCTTGAAGTAAAAAAAATCCTCTTTCCAAAATCCAGAATTACATCGTTTCTGTTCAGAATATCAACTCCCAGAACACCGTAAAGATCATAACCATGGATTGTATCATTTTTTTGAATGGAGCTCAGCTTTACATCTTTGAGAAAAATCTTATTGTCCACTAATATACTGTCAATCTGGGTAATACGAACACTTTCACTTTCTCCGGTAGCATCTGTCATTCTGACATTTGTCTTTTTAGCGTTATTGTCGGACAAGGCATATAGATTTGTTAGTGCAGCTCCGGTATCAATTAGAAAAATTTCATCATTTCCATTGATCACCGTTTTCAAAAAGAAAACCAGATGTCTGTCATATTTTATCTCTTCAGGAAAATCTTCCCCCAGTATGCTTATCATGGGAGCGGAAGAATAACCTTCCTGCATCAGCAGATAGTGTAGCGAATCATCATGGGCTTGAAATGGGTTGTTCATAAGTATTCCATATTTACAGAAAAGTACAGAATTGCAAAACAGAAGAAAATCTGTTCCGAACACTAATTGTCTGTATCTGCTGTCATGAATGTTGATTTTCCAGTTGCTAAATTCAAAACCATTTATTGAGAGAGTTTCCAGGATGTCAATATGGTCAATATCAAGGGAACTAAATGCTGTTTGCGTTTCGATTGAAGTGGTTTTCACTTTCTTCTCTGTTATCTTCAGTTTCTGCGACAACGAATGATTAATAAAACTGCCGGAAGCTCCAGAATCCAGCATGAAATCTATGTTTTTACCATTTACTGTGGAAGCAAAATAAAAGTGATTGTCTTTAAGATATCCTTTCATAGCAATGTAGTTTTGCTTTTCCAGCAGCGAGACTATTTTCAGGATACTTGTTTTTTTTTCGGCATGATCTGTACCTGAATTGATTAATGAACTGCAACCCAAGATTGTTGAAATCAGTAACAATATTAAAAGTCTTTTGAACATGTTAACTCCATATTTTCGAGATATCAGGACGAAATCAATATCATCCGAAAATTTCTCAAGCAGGAAATACTGTCGAAAAATCCTACTTCAGCAAAAGTGTTTTTTTCACTACAGTTTCTTTGTCGGTAGTAATTTTGTACAAATAAACTCCGGAAGCAGAGGTTTCTCCCTGTTCGTCAGCTCCGTTCCAGTGACAGGTGAATTCTCCCCTTCTGCAAAATGCGTCATAAATTGTAGAGATTTTTCGACCTTTCATATCATAAACTGCAACATTTACCCTGGAATCGTAGCCAAGATTGAAGTAAATAGTGGAAGAAACACTACGCGCATCTCCTGATATGCGTAATGGATTAGGAAAACTTACAACTGACAATTCTGATGCTGCGAAAACATCGCCAACTCCGGAGGATTGGTTGATAAAGTAAGAGAAAACAGTTGATTCTGAGAAGACTAATAAGCTGCTTTCGTCGACATCATAGAATCTAAGCGAACCGGTAAAATCAAGAGTATGAAACTGGATTTGTTCCGGATACAGAGGTTCCTCAAAAACAGCGGCTGTGAGTTCGTTAGCATTCAGTCCAAGGGAAATCATCGTGAAATCGTTAAACTCCCTGCCTTCTCTGAAAGTAACGGGACTATTAGTGCTGCCTGTAAAATTCTGCTGACTAACATCTATATGACCAATATTGTTGTAAACAGAGGCAAATAGCATATTGTTCTGCATTCCTATCAGATTGACTGTTTCATCAAAGTAGGATACAGTGGGAAGAGAATAAGAAAAAACACCTTCATCTTCCTGTAAAAAATAGACAGCAGATTGGAAAACCATGTCGACATACGGAATAACGTACTTACTGCCTGATTTATAAACAGCACCTACCTGAGCAATCAACCCATGAAACTCGTCAGAAACCGTTGAGATCA